>CAZGLK010000022.1:335-12960 GCA_964526375.1 uncultured Candidatus Saccharibacteria bacterium
GATGTTTCTGAACAAGGTGGAAAGCGTGGTGGTCTCAGACTCATTGAGTTTGTGGCCGAGTTATTCCACTTGAATTTTCGTGAGTTAAGAAAGTCAGACATAAGCACGGTCTACACTTTCTACAAGTAGCCGGCAGGTCTGTTACAAACGGCTCGGTGCATATTGCATCGGGCCGGTTTTTTGTTTATAATACCCCCAGATTGAAATCCGAGCATTTTGGGGTCCGGACCAAGGTCAGACCTTGATATCAAGGTCTGACCTTTATAGATTAAATATAGACATGCCTACTATCAGCCAACTCATAAAAAAATCGCGCCAGAAATCAAAGCGCAAGTCAAAATCCCCGGCGCTGACTTTTGTGTTCAACAGCTTAAAAAACCGCTACGCCCATTTTAATTCCTCTTTTAAGCGGGGCGTGTGCGTGGCCGTAAAAACCATGACGCCCAAAAAGCCCAACTCGGCTTTGCGCAAGATCGCCCGGGTACGGCTTTCCAACGGTATGGAAGTTACGGCCTATATTCCCGGCATCGGCCATAATTTGCAGGAACACTCGGTGGTGCTTTTGCGGGGCGGCCGGGTTAAAGACTTGCCGGGCGTGCGCTATCATATTGTGAGGGGTATTTTAGACGCCGGCGGTGTGGAAGGCCGCAAACAACAGAGATCAAAGTATGGGGCCAAAAGACCTAAGTAATGGTAACGAATGTACGAATTATTTACGAATCTACGAATGGGTTGTTCGTATATTCGGAGATATTCGTAATTTCGTTACCAGTTTGGTATGAGACGCAAACGCAACATCAAACGCGAAATCAAACCCGACCTTAGGCACGGGAGTGTTTTGGCGGCCCAGTTTATAAACAAACTTATGTTTAGCGGCGAAAAAAGAGTGGCTGAAAAAATTTTGTACACCGCTTTTGACATTATTGAGAAAAAAGAAAAAAAGCCGCCGCTGGAAGTGTTTGAACTGGCCATCAAAAATGTTTCCCCACAGCTGGAGGTTAAATCCCGCCGCATCGGCGGTGCTACTTATCAGGTTCCCCGCGAGGTAAGAGGCGAGCGCAAAATCACTCTGGCCCTTAGGTGGATTATACAGGCCGCCCGTTCGGGTAAGGGCCGGGCCATGGCCAAAAAGTTGGCCGACGAATTGCTCTTGGCGGCTAAAAACGAAGGCGCTGCCGTTAAAAAGCGCAATGATACCCATCGCATGGCCGAAGCCAACCGCGCCTTCGCGCATTTCAGCTGGTAACAGGGGTAACGTAAGGGTAGCGAATATACGAATTTATTACGAATCTACGAATGGGATGATATCAAGGCGTAAGATTATTAAGCGACAAGATTTGCTTTACCCGGAATTGAGTTATCAAGTCGTGGGAGCAATGTTTGATGTGTTTAATGAGTTAGGTTATGGTCATCGTGAGTATGTTTACCAAAGGGCTTTGAGGAAAAGATTAGAGGAATTAGCGATTCCTTTTAGAGAACAGGTTAGGTTTCCTTTAATGTTTCGCGGTGAGCAAATTGGTTGGCAAACAGCCGACTTTTTGATTGACGGTAAAATCATTTTGGAACTTAAGCGCGGTTTGAGAATATCCTCACGCGATATTGAACAAGTTAATTCGTATCTTCTAGCCAGTAAAATGAAATTAGGCATACTAGCCCGCTTTTCTTCAAAAGGTCTTCTTTATCGCAGAATAATTAACATTGTTGATTCGGACATTCGTAAAAATTCGTAGATTCGTTACCCTATGAGAGATTATTCATTAGAAAAAACCAGAGATATTGGCATTGTAGCCCACATTGACGCCGGTAAAACCACGCTTACCGAGCGGGTTTTGTTTTACACCGGCGTTTCGCACAAGATCGGCGAGGTTCACGAGGGCGCGGCTATAATGGATTGGATGGAACAAGAGCGGGAGCGGGGCATTACCATTACCGCGGCGGCCACCACCTGCTTTTGGACGCCCACTGAAGCGCGGACCAACGCGGATCAAAGCGCGGACTTCGTCCAGCCGAAGGCGGACTTCGTCTCGCCGAAGGCGGACTTACGCGGAAAAACGAAAGAGGGAGAAGTGCGAATTAACATCATTGATACCCCCGGGCATGTGGATTTTACGGTAGAGGTGGAAAGGTCTTTGCGGGTGCTGGACGGGGCGGTGGTGGTGTTTGACGGCGTGGCCGGTGTGGAGCCGCAGTCGGAAACCGTTTGGCGCCAGGCCGACAAATACAATGTGCCCCGAGTTTGCTTTATAAACAAGCTGGATCGCATGGGCGCCTCTTTTGAAAAATCGTACGGCTCCATTTTGGAGCGTTTAACCGACAAGGCAGTCAGAATACAAATCCCCATTGGTTTGGAGGAAAATTTTGAAGGCGTGATTGACGTTTTAAAAATGAGAGCTTACCGCTTTGAGGGTAATCACGGTGAGAAAGTTGTGGAGAGCCATATTCCCGACAATCTTAAAGCTGAAGCCGAAAAATATCATCATGAAGCCGTGGAAAAGATTGTTGAAACCGAGGATACCTTGATGGAGCGTTACTTAAAGGGCGAGGAGCCTTCATTGGAGGAACTGCGTCGTGTTTTGAGAACGGCTACCATCAAGGGCCAGTTGGTGCCGGTGCTGGCAGGCTCGGCTCTAAAAAACAAAGGTGTTCAGCTGATGCTGGATGCGGTGGTGTACTATTTGCCCAGTCCGGTGGATTTGCCGCCGATTAAAGGCATAAACTCCAAAACTGGACTGGAGGAAGAACGCCCGGCCAGCGACGAGGCGCCTTTTGCCGCTTTGGCTTTTAAGGTGGCCAGCGATCCTTTTGTGGGTCAGCTGACTTTCTTTAGGGTTTACTCGGGCAAATTGGAGGCTGGTTCGTATGTGCTTAATGTCAATAAAAATCAAAAAGAAAGAATCGGCCGCATTTTAAGAATGCATGCCAATCATCGTGAAGATGTTAAAGAAATTTACGCCGGCGAAATAGGCGCCGCCGTCGGTTTAAAGAACACTAAAACGGGCGATACTCTGTCGGCCGATGACCAGCCGGTTTTGCTGGAGCAGATTGTTTTTCCCGAGCCGGTTATATCGGTTCGGATTGAACCCAAAACCAAAGCCGATCAGGAAAAGATGGGCTTGGCTCTGCATCGTTTGGCCGACGAAGACCCCACTTTTAGAATTAAAGGCGACGAAGAGACTGGAGACACTTTAATCTCCGGTATGGGCGAACTGCACTTGGAAATAATTGTGGATCGCATGAAGCGCGAGTTTAAGGTGGGGGCCAATGTTGGCCGGCCGCAGGTGGCTTACAAAGAAACCATCAAAACCCAGGCCCAAGCCGAAGGCAAATATATTCGCCAGTCGGGCGGTCGGGGACAGTACGGCCATGTTTGGTTGCGGGTGGAGCCTTTGGAGCGCAGCGCCGGGTTTGAGTTTGTGGATGAAATCAGGGGCGGTGTTATTCCCCAGGAATTTATTCCGGCGGTGGAGAAGGGCGTGAAAGAGGCCATGGATAAAGGCGTGGTGGCGGGCTACCCCTTGGTGGACATGCAGGTGGCGCTTTATGATGGTTCGTATCACGATGTGGACTCTTCGGAGGTGGCCTTTAAGATTGCCGGCAGTGCCGCTTTGCAGGAAGCAGTGCGGCGGGCTAACCCTATTATTTTGGAGCCGATTATGAAAGTAGAGGTGATTGTACCCGAAAAGTTTTTGGGTGAGGTTACTGGGGACTTGGCTTCAAAAAGGGCGAGGATAGAAAGGATGATAGCCCGGGGCGGGGTGAGCGGCGGCGCTGGCGATTCGGCCCTTAAAGTTATAGACGCCAAGGTGCCTCTGTCGGAGATGTTCGGCTATGCCACCCAGCTACGTTCTTTGACCGAAGGTCGGGCTAGTTATACCATGGAGTTTGATCACTACGAAGAGGTGCCTCGTAACATTGCCGAGGAGATCATATCGGGAAGGAGAAAATAGGGTTTAGGGTATAGCCACTAGGGTATAGTTGAAGGAGCCATACCCTATACCCTATACCCTATACCCTATACCCTAGACCAGAGTGGTTGTGCAAAAAAATTTTTCCTTGGCGGCACTCTCAAATTATCAGACCGGCGGCGCGGCCGATTATTTTGTTAGTGCCAAAAATCTGAAGGAGCTGAAGCCGGTTTTGCTTTGGGCCCAAGAGCGGGCCCAGCCGATTTTTATTTTGGGCGGCGGCACTAACATTCTGTTTGCCGACGGCGGTTTTAGGGGGTTGGTCGTCAAAATGGATAACACGGATCTAAGTTTTGATGACACCACCGCTCGGGCCGGTGCCGGCGTTTTGATGCCCGATCTGGTGGCCGCCGCGGTTGACAGGGGACTCACCGGTTTAGAGTGGGCCGGGGGATTGCCGGGCACTTTGGGCGGAGCTATCCGCGGCAATGCCGGCTGTTTTGGAGGTGAAATTAAAGATGCGGTGGAATCGGTTAAGGCGGTGGATTACCAGGGACGATTGATTGGACGATTGATTGGTTTTGATAATGGGGAGTGCGGTTTTTCTTACCGCCACAGCCGTTTTAAGGAAGAGAAACTTGTGGTGGTGGAGGCGGTTTTGAATCTGCGGCGGGAACTGGCGCGGGAAAAGCTGGCCGAAATTGTGCAAAGCCACATTGATTATCGCGTCCAGCGCCAGCCCCTGGATTGGCCTAGTTGTGGCAGCGTGTTTAAGAATGTGCCGTTGGAAAAAGCTCCGGCCGAGATTGCCGAAAAATTTAAGCAAGTCGTTAAAACAGATCCTTTTCCCATCATACCCACCGCGGCCCTGATCCACGAAGCTGGACTTAAGGGATGCAAAATCGGCGGCGCCCAGGTTTCCGAAAAACATCCCAATTTTATTATCAACCTCGGCACAGCCACCAGCGCCGATATTTTGTCTGTGCTCAATTTTGTGAGAAAAGAAATCAAGCAAAAGTATGGGGTAGATTTGGAGGTGGAGATTGAATTAGTTGGCTTTGACGGAGCTCCGTAGAAGCTCCGCTTTGTACGGGGCGGAGCCGCGGGCTTGCCCGGTAACTTAACTGGTTAAATTACTGGGTCCGTTGTAGATTGACCCTTCGGCGGGAAACCCGGGAGCTTGCCTCCGAGTTTGCGCAGACACTGAATCCCAAAAAATTCCAACCTTAACAAATCCTATCATTACCATACGATCGTATGATAATGATAGGATTTGGTTCGAAGTGAGCAGATCAAGCTATTTTATATCATTAACACACGATCGTTTGTTAATGATATAATATGAAGTAGGGGTGAGTAAGTTAAGTTAGGTTAAGTATAGCTGTAGATATGAGTGCGGAACATAGAAATAAAAAATGGGATCGTTTGGGTCCAAATAAGAAAAAAGTGCTGCTGCTGCTTTTGGGCGGGGTGGGTTTGAGTTTGGCCAAAACCCCCGGACAATATTTTAAGGTTGTCAAAGCCGTTGGCACAGAATGGCAGAAGATCAATTATCAAGCTCTTAGGCGGGCCATCAAAAGTCTTTATGAGTCTAAACTTATAGCGGAGCGCGACAATCCCGATGGTACCTTAACCATAGTTTTAACCAATGAGGGCAAAGAAAAAGCACTGACTTACAATATTGATGCAATGACCATTGCTCAACCCAAAAAATGGGATGGCAAATGGCGGCTGGTGTTGTTCGATATTCCTGAAAGAAGGCGGGAAGCCCGAGATGCTCTGCGCGGCAGCCTTAGACGTTTGGGTTTTTATGAATATCAAAAAAGCGCCTTCATTCACCCTTATCCCTGCCAAGACGAGATGGATTATGTTATTGAGTTTTTTAGAATCAGGCCCTATGTTCGCCTTATCACTGCTCATCAGCTGGATAACGAACTTCATCTTAAAAAGATTTTTGAGTTGATATAGGCGAATGAGTTTAAGATGGTTAAATAATTGAGTTAGCCCTGGATTAAGAAAAATCACTCAAAAACCAAATCCTATCATTAAGCCACGATCGTATGATAATGATATGATTTAAAACTTGATTATCCATTGAGTTGATTTCTTGAGATAACAGTTATTTCAAGAAACTAGTGCAGTGTTTGACAGAGTCTGGGGAATCTGATAGATTGGGGTTACAAATAAATCCCCAGCATTTTGTGGTGTATCAGAAGGTGCTGGACGAAGGTTCTTTGTGGTTGGTTCTTTTGAGTTAAATACAGCGGATTCAGGAAGCGCAAGATGAGATGAAAGGAGGTGATAGTTATGATGTCAAGACAGGGTCAGGATATTCTCCACGATGTTTCTATCGGACCGCGCTCCAAGGTTGATCCCAAAAAGGTTGCAGAGGGTCTGAACAAACTCTTGAGGGATAAACGGTCAGTGGTTGTAGATTCTCCAGACGATCTTTTTGAAAAGGAAGAAAAGGAGAAAGGAGTAAAAGATACCGGTAAAAAGTGTAGCGCTTGCGGCGGCGCGGTTGTTGAGGAGGTGTGGTTTGAAGTCACAATTGACGCCATGACTCCAGTCGGGTCTCGCCCCCCGCGCCAGAGGCAATCTATTCGTTATTGCCAAGGGTGTGAGATTCTTTATCGGTAGTATGGCTATTGAGGTTTAACCTAGATAGCAAGGGCCGTCCAACACGACGGTCCTTTTTAGCTGGACGGGCCCACGCAGCAAGTTATGCTGGGTACACTTTTTATTTGTCTCGTCTTGAGAATTTTTAATTTCCGAAAATCCTATCATTAAGCCACGATCGTATGATAATGATAGGATTGCTTTTATGTCATACCATGCTTCACTATACTGGCTTTTGAATTTTTAAACATTTGGGCATCTAAATCCGCTGTGGTGGGCGATGACAGTCAAAGTTTAATCTTGGGCCAAGGTGAAAGCAAAAATCTTGGCGGCGCCGGCGGCCTTTAGCGCGCGGGCGGCTTCACGCAAAGTGGCGCCGGTGGTGGCGACATCATCCACCAGCAAAACATTTTTCCCTTTAACCGCTCCCGGGTTAACGCATTCAAAAATTCCTCTTATGTTTCTCTCTCGGTTCTTTCTGTTTTTGACTCGCATCTGCGGCTGGCGGTGGAATTTTCTTTTCAGCATGTTCTCAATCAGCGGTCTTTGGATTATTTCGACTATCTCTCGGGCGATCAGGTCGCTTTGATTAAAACCGCGGTCTCTTAGCCGCCGCCAGTGGAGCGGCAGGGGTACGATAAGATCAATTTGGTTGGTTTGAATCAGCCGCCGCAGATGTGCCGATTCCCTTTGCAGAGCCACGGCGATGGTGCTGATGATTTCTCTGACCAGTTCGTACTTTAGGGCGTGGATAAGTTTTTTGGCCAGGGTGTCGGTTTGGTAATTAAAAATGTGATAGGCACCGTCAACTTCGGGCGGCGGTGATCCTTTGGTCCATCGCGGCGTGAGCAAGCCGTGGCAATTAAAACAGAGCCAGCGCAGTGAGGCCGGCTCTTCGGGCGTCTCGGCCCGGCAATTTAGGCAAAAAGACGGCAGCAATACGCTTTCCAACCGGCGGGCGGCCAGTCTCAGTTTTTGAGTGATCACCATGTTTGGATGTCTATATTGTACGATAAAAGGGCTACGAAATACGAAAGAATACGAAACTACGAAATTATTTAGGATCATACCATGTTTATATTTTCGTATATTCGTAAGAATTCGTATTTCGTAGCCCTGTGTGGATAACCGCTCTAACTCTAATTCGGCGGCCAAACATGGTATAATAGCCACATAGGCAAACCAATTTTTATGTGGCTTTTTAGTCGAAAAGTTCGGCGGCAGCTTGGAGTTGACATTGGAACTTCCTCAATCAAAGTGGTGGAGTTGGAACGCCAAGGCAAACATTTGAGTCTGCAAAATTACAGCTTGATTGAGGGCTTGGATTTTTTTGGCTCGGCCACGGTAATCAACGCCAATACGCCTTCCACTTTGAAAATGTCCGAAAACGATATTGCCGGTATCTTAAAGCAAGCCTTGGACGCGGCCAAAATAAAAACCACTAGTGTGATAATGTCCATCCCGGTTTTCTCCAGCTTTCTTACGGTCATGGAGGTGCCGCAAATGAGCGTTAAGGAACTGGAGAGCGCCGTGCCTTTTGAAGCCAAGTCGTATATTCCAGTGCCTTTGTCCGAGGTAGTGCTGGATTGGCTGATTATACCGCCCCGTTCTGCCGCCGCGGTGCCGGCGGCTGCTTCCAAAGGTTCAATGTCGGCAGCTAAGATTGCGCCTTCGCCTGCGCCGCTGTCGGGAAACGCCAGTGCGCCAGTCTCTCCGGCCGGTCCGGTGCCGAGCAATCGTCCATCTGATGGTTCAATCGCAAAGTTGTCGGTGGCTCTGGAGAATCCAAACAATGCCTCGCCGTCGGCGAGTGCCATTCCCGGCCTGACGCCATCACCAACTCAAGTTCCATCCGTATCCCCGACTCCCGCTCCAGCCCCTGTTTTAACTCCCTCTCCCGGGCCGGCCAAGCCGTCCAAAATAGAAATTTTGCTGGTGGCCGTGCCCAAAGAAGTGGTTACCAAATATCAGCGCATTGCCGAGGCGGCCAAGGTGGTGCTGGCCGGTTTGGAATCGGAGAGCTTCAGTTTGAATCGGGCTTTAGTGGGTAATGATCCCAGCACCATTATGCTGATAGATTTTGGCGCCCGTAGCGCCAACCTGACCTTAATTGACCGCGGCTTTATTTACACCAGTCACACGGTTGATCTTTCCGGAAAAGAAATAACCAAGGTCATAGCCCAAAGCCTAAATGTGGCGCCCCAACGCGCCGAAGATTTAAAAAAATCGCTGGGCGTGGGCGAGACCAGCGAACACAAGGGTATTGCGCAGGTGGTTTCTCCTTTTATAGACAAGCTGGCCGGTGAAGCCGAGCGTATGGCTAATCTTTTTTTAAAGAAAGAGGGACAAAAAATAGAAAAGGCGATTTTAACGGGCGGCTCGGCCAATTTGCCGGGTCTGTCGGAGTATTTGCAGCACAGTTTGGGAGTTACGACGGCGTTGGGCAATCCCTTCGCCCGCTTAAAGGTGGATTCGTCGCTGCAGACGGTTCTAAAAAACGATTTGTCTTCTGCCTTGGCTGTATCAGCTGGAGCGGCGATGAGAGAGCTCTAGCATTTATAGGACCTATCGGTCCTATAGGTCTTATATGGAAACTATCTCACTTATTCCCAAAAGCGAAAAAGAACGAGGCTTGCCGCGTTTTGTCAGCTTTCAAAAGCCCAAGTTGGAGTTAAACCGGGCGGCTAAGGTTGAGCTGATCTTGGTGCTGGCTCTGGCCGGTCTTTGGGGCGGGGCCTATTTTTGGCAAGGACAGCTCCGTAATACTCTCGCGGTTGTAAATACGCAGTTACAGGCCGTGATTGGACAAAGAGACATGTCTTTGGAGAATCGCCTTAAAACCGTGGGCGCCGTTTTGGAAACTTTTGGCAATGTGTTGAATGAGCATCGCTATTGGTCTAAGGTTTTTGAGATGCTAGAGAAAAATACCCTGCCCGAGGTTACTTTTGTCAGTTTTGAGGGTGATGATGTTGCCAATGCCATTACTCTCAAAGGCCGCTCGCCCAGTTACGCCGTTCTGGCGCGGCAGGTTAAGGTTCTTCAAACTGCGCCCGATGTTTCCGCGGTTACCACCTCGGGCATAAATTTGAGCCCGGATGGAAGTCTTAATTTTTCGGTTAAGATTGGGTTTTCCCGCTCTCTTTTATTTGTTGAAAAGTAACCCTACCAATTACTAATCAATACTAATTTACCAATAGATCCATTAGTATATTCGTACCGATTGGTAATTAGTAGGAGGTGAGTTTTAGCGATCATGTCCAGAAATACGATAATCAATTTGGTTTTGGCGGCAGTGTTGGGCGCGGGCGGCTGGTTTGGTGTTAAGCCAATAGCCGGTGATGTTTTTGATTTGCGCGGCCGGATTGCGGCCAAAAAAGAATCGGCGCGTTTACAGGAAGAAGCGGTGGGTAAGCTAAATGCCGCCAGCCAGCTTTTGAGTTCAAACCAAGAAGCGCTGGAGAAGTTAGAGCAAGCCCTGCCGGAGGCGGTTCAAATTCCCGAGCTAATTACCATTATGGACAATTTGGCCAGCCAAAACGGCCTGGCCCTGGGCGAGCTTGATATTGTTCTGCCTCGCGAGGAGGCACGGGCGCGAGGAGAAGATGCCGAATCGGCCGGAGCGACCTTTAAAATTGTTAAACTAAACTTCAAAGCCAGCGGCACCTACAGCGCCTTTAAGAGCTGGCTTAAGGCCGTGGAGAAGAATCTTCTGCTGTTGGATGTGGGGAGAATTTCCTTTCAGGTTTTGGAAAAGAAAACAGCCAGCGGTGAGGTTATAAATAATGTTAACCCGATTATTGATTTTGTGGTGGGAGTGGATACATATGTACTCAAGAAATAGCTTACTAGGATATTAGGAGATTAGGGATTTAGAATTAAACCTAAAAAGCTAACATCCTAGTAAGCTAAAAGCTATCTTGGCATGCCTGTAGTCGTAACTAAGGAAATAAAAAAGAAACGCAAACTCCTGGCTATATTTGCGGTCTCGATGCTCGCCAGCGGCTTGGTGCTTTATTTTGGTTTGTTTAGGCAAGCCGCCTCGCCGACTCCTCCGGATGAGCCAGCTGCGGCGGAAGCGGGTTTACCACCGGCCGGTTTGGGATCGGAAGTGCCCCGTTTGGAGTTGAGGCTGTTGGAGGACGAACGTTTCAAAAATCTCCAGCCGCCGCCCGGTTTGCCGCTGGCCACTACCACCACGGCCGGCAAGGAGAATCCGTTTTCGGATTAGAACACACAGTAGTTTGGCGTGTTTTGTGTGCCCTCGTGTTTTGTTTGTCCATCTGACTTGTTAAATCCCAAGAACCAAACTCCAACGATGACCATTGACAATGACTTTTGACTAAAAAATCGTTTGCCTCTGTCATCGTCATCGTCATCGTCATTGTCATAGTCATCGTCATTGTCATAGTCATCGTCATAGTCATCGTCATGGTTTGGAAATTGGAAATTTTGCGCTGGTATGGCTTTAGACATTCTAAACTACTTAATCCAATCCGGTCTTGTTCAGGAGTCCCAACTGCAAGATCTGCCGCCCGAAATAGTGGCTGATCCTGCCAAGCTGGAAGCCGAACTGCTTAAACGAAAACTGATCAAGCCCGGCGATATGCTTAAAGCCAAGAGCGCCGTTTTGGGCGTGCCTTTTTTGGATCTGACCAATCGCGACATTGGCGGGGACACACTGAAGGAGATTCCCGAGGATGCGGTCACGCACTACCGTTTTTTGCCGATTGAGCGCCAAGGCGAGGAGTTGATAATCGGCATGGTTGATCCGGAAGACGTAGAGGCCCGCGAGGCCTTAAAATTTATCGCGGTTAAGAATCACTTCACGCCCAAAATTTATTTGATTTCGGAGAGTGATTTTAACAACATCGCCCAGCAATACCGGGCGGCCGGCCGGGAAGTTTCACAGGCCTTGGAACAGCTGGAACAGGAATTGGGCGGTGATGCCGAGGGGGCAGTGGAGGGCCTAAAATCGGAGGAGAAAATAGAGCAGATCGTGGCCGAGGCGCCCATAACCAAAGTGGTGGCGGTTATTTTGCGAAATGCCGTGGAGGGGCGGGCTTCCGACATTCACATTGAGCCGCTGGAAGAGAGCACTCGAGTGCGATTCAGGCTGGATGGCGTGTTGTTTCCCTCGCTGATCTTACCAAAGGCCACCCATAATTCGGTCATTGCCCGCATAAAGGTTCTGGCCAATCTAAAAATAGACGAAACCCGCATGCCCCAAGACGGCCGTTTCCACGCCAAGATAAGCAATAAAAAAGTGGATTTTAGAGTCTCTTCATTTCCCACGGCCCAAGGCGAGAAAATTGTTTTAAGAATCCTGGATCCCAGCGCCGGCGTGGCTGGTTTTGAGGACTTGGGTTTTGTAGGGCACAACATGGAGGTTTTTGATCGCAGCCTCAAAAAGCCCTACGGCGTTGTGTTGATTGCCGGTCCCACCGGTTCGGGGAAATCCACCACTCTTTACACCGCCTTAAACTCTTTAAATAAAGACGGGGTTAACATCATTACTTTGGAGGATCCGGTGGAGTATTACATTGCCGGTGTCAACCAATCCCAGATTAAACCCGAGATCGGTTATACTTTTGCCTCGGGCTTGAGGAGTATTTTGCGCCAAGACCCAAACATTATAATGGTAGGCGAGATTCGCGACAAAGAAACAGCCGGTTTGGCCATACACGCGGCTTTAACCGGGCATTTGGTTTTTTCCACCATCCACACCAACTCGGCTTTGGGCATAATCCCGCGCTTGGTAGATATGGACATAGATCAGTTTTTGCTGCCTTCCACTTTGGTTTGCGGTCTGGCCCAGCGGTTAATCAAAAAATTATGCCGCGAGTGCGCCAAGCCGGTGGAGGCCTCGGCGCCTTTTCAGAAAGTAATCAGCGAGACTCTGGCCGGGTTGCCCGAAGAAGAAATTCAAAAGTACAATCTTGTGAAACCCTACAATATGCTTTTTCAAGCGCCCGGTTGCGCCGCCTGCGGCAACAAAGGCACCAAAGGCCGCTTGGCCATTTACGAAATTTTTGAGATGACCAAGGAATTAGAGAAGATGCTTGAAAGCAAGGTCTCCGAGGCCGCCCTGGGTGAAGAGGCCG
>CAZGLK010000023.1:0-11377 GCA_964526375.1 uncultured Candidatus Saccharibacteria bacterium
GATCTCGCATAACACCTCCCCGCCCAGTTTGGCTTTCTTGGCTTCGGCCGCCGACATCACGCCCTTGGAAGTGGAAACAATGATGAGCGCGCCGCTTTTGGAAAACATCTCTCTGTAGCCCAAATAAACCCTCCGGCCGGGTTTGCTGATTCTTTTTACCGAGCTCACGGCCGGCCGGCCGCTATCGTAATTTAAGCGCAATTCCAGCTTGCGGCCCGCCGCCGAGCGGCCCTTTTTTTCGTAATCCGCAATCAATCGGGCCCTCTGCAGAATTCGGGCGATTTCCTGTTTCATTTTAGAAAAAGGCAAAACAACCGTCTCCTTGCGCACGGCCTGGGCGTTTTTTATTCTTACCAGCATATCGGCTATCGGATCCACATTCTGGGTAACGAATCTACGAATTCCTGCGAATGTACGAATATTCGTAGATTCGTAAGTTATTCGGACATTCGTTACCAACTCGATTTCCTAACCCCCGGCAACTCTCCTTTGTTAGCCAGCTCCCTAAAACAAATCCGGCACAAGCCAAAGCCTCTCATGTAAGCCCGCTTGCGGCCACACTTCCAGCAACGGTTCAACTTGCGGCTGGAATACTTTGGTTTTTTCTTTGATCTGGCAACAACTGATTTCTTAGCCACATATTTAGTAACGAATCTACGAATCCTTACAAATGTACGAATGTTTTTTATTCGTAGATTCGTAGTTTATTCGGACATTCGTTACCTCTTAAATGGAAATCCCATCAACTTAAAAAATTCCAAACTCTTTTCTCTGTTCGAACCCTTAACCACCACGGTAAACTCCAGGCCGAAGGTGTGGGCGGCATCAGCCGAAGTTTCGGGGAACACGGTGTGATCTTTAATGCCCACATTCAAATTACCCTCCTGGTCCACACAGCTTTCAGCCAGGCCCCTAAAATCGCGGGTGCGGGGCAGAGCCGTGTTTATTACTCTGCCTAAAAAATCGTACATACGCTCGCCGTGCAAAGTGACTTTTAGGCCCAAGGTCATGCCTTGGCGGGTATTGAAAGCGGCAATGGCCTTTTTGGCTTTGGTCGGTGAGGGCTTTTGGCCGGTGATAGCGGCCAGTTCCAGTGAGATTCTGTTAACCAGATCTTCGGGCTTGCCGCTCTGAACCGCCATACGCCCCAAGCCGGCATTAACCGCCACTCCCCACAACCGGGGCACGGCCCAAACATTGGCCAAGTTGAACTTGGCTTGCATGGCCGGCCAGACATCTCTTTTCAATCTTTCTCTCAAGCTATTCATACAAAAAGGCTACGAAACCTTACGAATATACGAAAAAGATTTTGGTTGTTTCGTAGTTTCCTGCCTGCGGCAGGCAGGCGTACTTTTTCGTATTTCGTAGCGATCGCACTATACCATTTGTCTGCATTTTTTGCAAATCCTGTTCTTTTTATCTCCAGCTATTTCGTAGCCAACCCGGGTCGCCCGGCCGCATTGAGGGCAGACCAGCGCCAGCTTAGACAAACTCAACCCTCCGGGCACCAAAACAACCTCGCCTTTGCGTTCGGCCTGGCGCGAACGGGCATGCTTTTTGTGCAAATTCAAACCCTCCACCACCGCTTTAGCCTCGGTCGCACGCCGCCAGAGCCTTTGGCGACGGAGCGCGGGCATAACCCGAATAACCTTGCCGGTTTTGCCTCTCTCTTTACCCGACAATATTTTTACATTGTCACCTTTTTTTATCTTCACATGTCTTGGTAACGAATTTACGAATTTTTACGAATGTACGAATATTTTTTATTCGTAGATTCGTAGTTTATTCGGACATTCGTTACCCTCAAACGACTTCTTCCGCCAATGAAACTATCTTGTCAAAACCTTTTTCTTTTAACTCGCGCGGCACCGGGCCAAAAATACGGCTGCCCTTGGGCTCTTTGCCGTCAACCAAAACCACCGCGTTGTCGCCAAAGCGCACATAAGTGCCGTCTTGGCGGCGGTATTCCTTTTTCTGGCGCACCACCACCGCCTTAACCACTTCTTTTTTGTGCACGGCCTTGCGCGGTTCGGCTTCTTTTACCGAAACCACCACTATATCGCCGATCCGGCCGTAGCGCCGGCCGCTGCCGCCCAAAACTTTAATGCACTGGACCTTTTTGGCTCCGCTGTTATCGGCTACATTTAGCATGGAACGCAATTGAATCATGTATTTTATATAAGTCCTATAAGACCCATAGGTCCTATTTTAAGATTCTCTTTACCGCCCATTGCTTCATTTTAGATATCGGCCTTGATTCTTCAATCACCACCTTGTCGCCCGCTACAACATCGCCCCCGGTATAGTGGGCTTGGTATCTTTTGGTAACCTTAATAATTTTTCTGTATTTGGGGTGAGTTTTAAGCCGGGTAACTGCCACCACCACGGTGTCTTTCGTCTTGGTGCTTACCACCTCACCTCTTAAAATTCGCTTGGACATATTCGCTAACGCTCATTCCCTACCAATTACTAATAGTTACAAATATACTAATTAAATTCATTGGTAGATTAGTAATTATTCGTAATTAGTAGGAAGGATCAGACTCTTGAGTTTTTCAACTCACTAACTACAGTTAATATTCTAGCAACATTCTTCTTCACAACCTTTGTTTCTTGAACATTTTTAACCTGCGCGCCCGAAAGCTTAAAGCGCAGGTCTCTTAATTTAGACCTTTCTTGGCTTAACAATCCTTTTAGCTCCTGCGAACTTTTGGTTTTTAATTCTTTGGCTGATAGGCTGTCCATATCACTTGCCCGATGAAATTATTTTTGTTTTTACCGGCAACTTGTGCGCCGCCAGCCGCAAGGCCTCACGCGCGACTTGGGCGGTAACGCCGTCCATCTCAAAAAGCACTCGCCCGGGCCGCACCGGAAAAACAAAGTGGTCCACCCCACCCTTGCCGCCGCCCATACCTACTTCGGAGCCCTTTTTGGTTACGGGCTTGTGGGGGAAAATTCTTATCCAGATTTTACCGCCGCGCTGAACATGGTGGGTCATGGCTCGGCGGGCCGCTTCTATTTGGCGGGAGCTTAGCCATTTCGCCTCCAAAGCTTTCAAGCCAAAACCGCCAAAAGCCAAAACACTGCCGCGGGATTCCACCCCCCGGGTTCTGCCTTTTTGCCACTTTCGATGCTTAACCTTCTTGGGTAATAACATGATAATAGTAACGAATTTACCCCTTCGCGTCAGCGAAGATGTCGCCTTTATACAACCACACCTTCACCCCAATCACACCATAGGTGGTATGAGCTTCGGCGTGAGCGTAGTCAATGTCGGCCCGCAAGTTCTGCAAAGGTATCTTGCCTCTGGACATATGCTCGGTGCGCGCGATTTCGGCGCCGCCCAGCCGCCCGCCCACAGAAATTTTTATACCCTCCACACCGCTTTCATTTATAACTTTTTCCAGGGTCTGCTTCAACACTCGCCTAAAAGGCAGCCGCCGTTCCAGCTGTTCAGCCACATTCTGGGCTACCAAGCGGGCGAAGGTGTCGGGTTTTTTGATTTCTTCTATTTCCAGTTTAATGTTGTATTTTAACGGCTGGCTGGCCCGACGGCTCATTTTGGTTAAACGTTGTTTCAAACCCTTCTGCAAATCCTCCAAACCCTTGCCGCCGCGGCCGATAATCAAACCCGGCCGGGCCGATTTAATGGTTACGGAAAGCAGATTAGCCGAGCGCGTAATGTTGACGCTCTCCACCGAGGCCTTGGCCAGTTTCTCTTCCAGCCAGCTCCGCACGGCGAAATCCTCCTCCAAAAACTCGCGGTAATTTTTTTTGTCAAACCAGCGCGACTTCCAGTCGCGCGTGACTCCTAACCTAAATGCCGTTGGATTTATCTTATGACCCACATCAATGGTAACGAATCTACGAATTTCTACGAATGTACGAATATTCGTAGATTCGTAAGTTATTCGGACATTCGTTACCCCTACACCGTCTTTCGCCGAAAAATTCGCCTGACAAACCCCTGACCTTTGGGCACTGGAGGTTTGCTTTTCAAAACGGGCGCTTTCCTTGCCTCCAATGAGCGAACATCGGCCTTTTCTTTGCCTGCCTCAATCGTTTTCGCAACCGTTTCTTTTGTTTCTTTAACCGGTTTCGCAATCAGCCGCCGTTCTCCTTCCAGCACCACCGTAACATGGGCTGTTCTTTTGGCAATGGGAGCAACCCGGCCTTTCGAGCCCGGCCGGAAACGTTTTAAAACCGGCCCGCCGTCAACCTTAAAAACCGCTATCCGCAAGCCCTCGGGCAACAAGGCAAAGTTATGCTCGGCATTGGCTATGGCTGATTTTAACAGCTTGATTAACGGCTGAGCCGCCCGCCGGGGCACAAAGCTCAACTTCTCCAAGGCCTCAACAGCGCTGAATTTTTTAACCGCGTCAACCACCACCCGCACCTTGCGCGGGCTCATATGCAAATGATTAAGTTTAGCTGTTATTTTCATGGAATTTGACCTATTGGACCTATTGGACTTATTGGACTTATTTAACAACCGCCTTGGCCTGTTCTGCTGTTTTCTTGGAGGCCTCAATCTCACGCTGCATCTTACCGCCGTGGCGCACAAACTTGCGGGTTAAAGCAAACTCGCCCAATTTATGCCCCACCATATCTTCAGTAACATTAACCGGCACATGCACCCGCCCGTTGTGCACACCAATAACAAGCCCAACCATCTCGGGCGCAATGGTTGAGGCGCGTGCCCAGGTCTTAACCACAGTGGCATCGCCGGGCCTTAAGGCTCGGATTTTCTTTAACAACTTCTCGTCCACATAGGGACCTTTCTTTAAACTCCTGCTCATGATATGGTAACGAATTTACGAATCTCTACGAACGTACGAATTGAATATAAGAAATTCTGTCTTATTCGTAAATTCGTATTTGATTCGTACATTCGTTACTTTCTCCTGCTTAAAATAAACTTACTGGACATTTTCTTCTTACGGCGTGTCTTCACCCCCCTAATTCCGCTGCCCCAATAATTTTTGGATCTTTTAAGCCCCCGCGGCTGGCGGCCCTCACCGCCGCCGTGCGGGTGATCCACCGGGTTCATGGCCGTGCCCCTAACGGTGGGCCTTCTGCCTAAATGGCGCGAACGGCCGGCCTTGCCTATGGTAACCGTTTTCCTTTCGGGGTTGGAAAGCTCGCCCAGCGAAGCCGCGCAGGTTTCCAAAACCTTCCGCACCTCGCCCGAGGGCAAACTTAAATTAACATATCCGCCCTCTCTGGCCAAGATGGTGGCAGTAACCCCGGCCGAGCGCGCCAGCTTGCCGCCCTGCCCGGGACTTAACTCCACGTTATACACCCCCGTGCCAACCGGAATGTCTTTTAACGGCATTCTGTTGCCGTGTTTCAGCGCCGCCGGCCTCTGCGAGGCCGCAATTTCATCACCCACCTTCAGCCCCTGCGGAGCCAAAATATAAGCCCGCTGGCCGGTTTTGTAGACCACACGGGCAATAAAACTGGTCCGGTACGGATCGTATTCTATGGCTTCAACCTTGGCGGGAACATCCCACAGCTTCTGCCGAAAATCAACCAAACGATACTGCCTTTTAACCCCACCGCCCTGATGCCGCACGGTAATGCGGCCGGTGTTATTGCGGCCGCTTCGGGACTTTAAGGTTTTCACCAGCGCTTTTAAGGGTTCGGCGGCCGTAATAAACTTGCGGTATTCAATACCGCTCATATTCCGCCGCGATGGTGATGTTGGTTTGTAAAATTTCATTTTTGATAAATTAATCCCAAACTACGAATTTATCCGAATACTCCCAATTTCTTAATTCCTTATTCATAATTTATTTGGAGCATTAGGATACATTAGGATTTTTTGGATTATGTTATCAATCATCTTGGCAAAACTTCAATCTTATGTCCCCGAGCCAGTTTCACAATGGCCTTCTTAAACCCGCCCTGCCGCCCAACGCGGCCTCGAAAAACTTTTGCTTTGGGCTTGATGTTAACAATGTTTACCCTTTCCACCCTAACCCTAAAAAGATTTTCCACCGCCTGTTTAACCGCCGGCTTGGTGGCCGTGGAATCAACCGCAAAAACATACTGGCCTTGCTCGTTCAATTTCATGGCGCGCTCGCTCACCCAGGGCCGCCTTAAAATCAAACCGCCGTCGGCCAGCACAGCCGAATCGTACCTCTTGCCGGAATCTTCCGCCGTCGACCTTGACCGGACGTCTTTGATCTTGGTTGAATCGTCTTTTTTATTTTTGTTTAAGCCAAACATGAAAAATATGGTTTAGGGTTTAGGGGTTAGGGGTTAGCGGATAAATACTTAATTGCTTCCGAAGTTAAAATAATCTTTTTAAACTTAAGCACATCCAGCAGGTTTAACTGGCGGGCCGTTACGACTTTGATCTTGCGGCCGTTCTCCAAGTTTCGGGCGGCCAACTCCACGTTTTTGTTTCCAGCGCCCCCAACAAACAATGCGCTCTCTCGGTTTTTCCATGGCTTGATCGCGCTTAAAAAATCTTTGGTTTTGCCCGAAGTTACGTTTAAATCATCTATCACTTTGATTTGGCCGCTGGCTAGCTTGGAACTTAAAGCCATTCTTAAGGCCAGCCGAGCCACCCTGGAATTTATTTTTTGGGTGTAACTTTTTTCTTTTCTGGGACCATGGGTCACGCCTCCGCCTTTCCAAATGGGCGAGCGGCGGGAACCGTGCCGCGCCCGGCCGGTTCCTTTTTGCCGCCAGGGCTTGCGGCCGCCGCCCCTAACCTCACCGCGAAACTTGGTGTGGGCCACCGGCTGCCTCTGATTGGCCTGCATAGCCACCCGAACCTGCTGCACCAAATCGGCATTGACCGGCAAAGCAAAAACACTCTCGGCAAGTTCAATAATTCCAACCTCCTCGGCTAACTGATTATATAGCTTGGCTTGCATGGCATTAATTCCCAATTTCTAATTTCCAATTTCCAATCAAACTCCACTGCCCAATTATCTTAGCTTTGGGATTTAGATATTTTGTTAGAAATTAGAAATTAGATATTAGACATTTGATACGACTTCCACCCACGCTCCTCTATGCCCCGGCACCGCGCCTTTTACCGCCAAAACCCCCGCGGCCGTATCTACTCTAACAATCTCCAGATTTTTTGTGGTTACGCGCCCGGCGCCCATGCGTCCGGCCATTTTCTTGCCTTTTAACACCCGCTGGGGAAAGCGCCCGCCAATAGATCCCGGCCGCCTTAAAACATCGCGGTGGCCGTGCGAAGCCGGACCGCCGCTAAAACTGTGCCGCTTGACTACGCCCTGAAAACCCCTGCCTTTGGTTAGAGCGCTTACCGTAACTTTCCGGCCTTCTTCAAAACCATCCAAATTCACCTTGGAGCCGATTTGATAATCAGCCGTATCACTTGCCTTAAACTCTCTCACAAAACCAAAACTGCCCAAGTTCTTAAAGTGGCCGCGCAGGGGTTTGGTTAAATTTTTGGTTTTTTTAGCACCCGTGGCCAGTTGAATGGCGCTATAGCCATCTTTTTCGGCAGTCTTAATCTGCGTTACTGCATTATCGTCCACGCCAATCAAAGTAACCGGCACCATTTCGCCCGTGCCTTTAACCAGCTGCGTACAGCCCAATTTTTTGCCCAAGATAAATTTGCTCATTGTTGTCATTTAAAAAACCGCGTGCAGCGGTTTTTTACACCTATCTCACTCCAAAATACCACGCAAAATTTCCAATGACCAATTTCTAATTTCCAATCAAACTTCCCCGACCAATGACTAATCATTTTGACATTGGGGGTTCAGACATTAGTCATTGATTAGAAATTAGTAATTAGAAATTAGATATTTTATACACCTACATCTTAATCTCCACATCCACTCCCGCCGGCAGGTTCAAGCTCATCAACGCGTCTATAATTTTGGGGTTGGGGTTTAAAATGTCAATCAAGCGCTTGTGCGAGCGCACTTCAAACTGCTCCCGCGAATTTTTGTGCACAAAGGTGGAGCGGTTAACGGTGTATTTGTGTATCTCGGTGGGCAAGGGCACCGGCCCCACCACCTCGGCGCCGTTGCGCAAAACCACATCCACAATCTGCTTGCAGGAAGCGTCTATTATTTTGCTGTCGTACGCCTTAATCTTAATGCGCAATCTTTGCTTGACCTCTTCGGCAACGGCCTTGGCTGGAACTTTTTTAGTGGCAGCAGACATTGTTTTTAAGAAGGTACTGGTTTTGGTTATCTAGTTGCCTAGTTGTTTAGTTAAGCCATCCAACTGCTACTTGTTTATTTTTGTAACCACGCCGGCGCCTACGGTTTTGCCGCCCTCGCGAATGGCAAACCTCTGTTTTTCTTCCAAGGCCACCGGCGCCATCAGCTTTACAGCCAATTTTACGGTGTCCCCGGGCATAACCATTTCGGTGCCTTCGGGCAAAACCACCTCGCCGGTAACATCGGTGGTACGAATGTAAAACTGGGGCTTGTAGCCCTTAAAGAAAGGTGTATGCCGGCCACCCTCCTCTTTGGTTAAAATGTAAACCTCGGTGTCAAATTCGGTGTGAGGAGTAATGGATCCGGGCTTGGCCAAAACCTGGCCGCGCTCCACATCTTCTTTTTTAACGCCGCGCAGAAGAATGCCAGCATTGTCTCCGGCTTGGCCTTCGTCCAGCGACTTGTTGAACATTTCAATTCCGGTAATAACTGTTTTTTGAGTGGGCCGCAAGCCGACAATTTCAATTTCTTCGTTTAACTTAATTTTGCCGCGTTCAATGCGGCCAGTTACCACCGTGCCGCGGCCTTCAATGGAGAAAATGTCTTCTATGGGCATTAGGAAGGGCTTATCGGTTTCGCGCTGGGGCTCGGGAATGTGGCTGTCCAGCGCACCAACCAAATCCATAATCGGCTTGGCGGCCTCGTCGTCGGCCGACTTGGCCTCTAGGGCCTTTAGAGCCGAGCCGCGGATAATAGGGGTAGTGTCGCCGGGATATTCGTATTTGTTTAAGAGTTCCCTTACTTCGGCTTCCACCAAGTCTATAAGTTCGGGGTCATCCACCTGATCCACTTTGTTCAAAAAAACAATAATGGCCGGAACGCCCACCTGCCGCGCCAAAAGAATGTGCTCGCGGGTTTGAGGCATAGGGCCGTCGGCCGCTGAAACCACCAAAACCGCGCCGTCCATTTGGGCGGCGCCGGTGATCATGTTTTTAATGTAGTCGGCGTGCCCGGGCGCGTCTATGTGAGCGTAGTGGCGCTTTTCCGATTCATACTCCGAGTGGTGCAAGGCAATGGTAATGCCGCGAGCCCTTTCCTCGGGAGCATTATCAATGTCATCCACCTTCTCCACTTTCTTAACCAGGCCCTTCATGTTTAGAACATGCATAATAGCCGCGGTTAAAGTGGTTTTACCGTGGTCAACGTGACCGATTGTGCCCACATTCAAGTGGGGCTTGGTTCGTTCAAATTTATCTGCCATTTTTGTCTGCTCCCTACCAATTACTAATCTTTACGAATTTACTAATTTATTAGTAGATTCGCAACTATTCGTAATTAGTAGTAATTAAACTCACACTACAAAAACAGGGTCAAACACCCTCCTTTATACTCTATATCTTAATACCCTGCCTGCTTAAAAGCAAGCGTATTACCATTGTAATATGGAGATCCATTTGAAGTCAAATACCCCCGTTGCGGAAAACAAATAGGGGCGTATAATTAAAATCAAGACAAGCAAGTTCTTTGTTCGCAAGCTCTTTAGCTCTTTGGCTAGAAAGGAGGAGAATGTGTGTGTTCTTTCTGCCTCAAGCCGCTCACCGCCTAATTAAGGGACGTGATCTCGCGTGAAAAGAGATAGACGCAGCATTCTTTTCGAGCCAAAACGATCAAGGTGCTGAATTAGGTCAGGAAAGGGACGAGAATAAAACCCTCGTCCCTTTTTTCTTTAGGCAAGATGTCCTTCTGGCCGACACCCGGCGTTGATCAGGAGACTAGTCTCGACCTTCAAAACTCTTGGCGGTTTTTGTTGTAACTCAATAGCTGTTTGAGGTCCTGCGTTCCGCAAGAAAAACATGGATGACTTTTTCAGGCGGGACTAGTTCGTAACGGATTCTGTAGGAGCCGACTCTTCTTCTCCACACATTCTCTTCACCGCGCATCTTTTGAATATCTCCTTGGAACGGGTCATCGGGAAGAGCTTGAATCGCTAATAAAATTCGCTCAGCGTCTCGCCTAGAAATTCTTGCAAGAAATTTATACACTGCACCATCAATTTGTAAAACCCAATTTTTGTTTGAGCTCATTTAAGGTAAGAAACTTGCCTGCTACTCTATTTTTTCTGGCGCGCTCAAGCGCTTTTTTTTCTCTTGCCGTCGGCCGGTATTCAGATATCATCCGTGAAGCTAAAAGTTCCTCGTAGTCCCTTCTTGGGACAATTATAAGCTCTGTTCCGCCGGTAATTTTTTTGGGTATAGTTAGAGTAGACATGTTCGCAATGTAGCACGGTTTAAGACACAAATCAATTTGCCGGAACATAACCTCTGGCGGCGGGGGTGAGATTCGAACTCACGATACCCTTGCGGATATAACGGTTTTCAAGACCGCCCCGTTCAACCACTCCGGCACCCCGCCGCTCTTCTACGGGGCAAGCTGGCGCATTATCCCGGGCAGCTTTCTAACAAACAATTTTTCAATGTAGCCGCCCGCCAAAAGCAAAGACATTTGCTTTTGGCCCACTCTGGCACCCCGCCTCTAACTGAAAAATATCACAGAAGCTGGATTTCAGCAATTTAATTTGTTAGTCTATATAAGAAGTGAGTGTGCTTAGAAATTATGGAGGCGTGGCTGAGCGGGCCGAACGCGAGAAAGCGCAGCGTTCGGCGGGTTGCAAAGGCAACCCGGGCAGACGCGAAGCCACATGTTTTTGATTGAGGCTCTGCCGAGAAAATTTGGAGGCGTGGCTGAGCGGCTGAAAGCAGCGTCCTGCTAAGACGTTAGGGGAGCAATCCCCTCGAAGGTTCGAATCCTTCCGCCTCCGCCAGTTAGGATTTCGCAAGTGGACAGAGGATACCTCGCGGCGCGAGACGCGCCGCTCGGCTAGCATTTCAAATGGTTTTTGGGGCGAAAACGAAATGCATTTATCAATAAGGGCAAAAGAATTTTTTTAATCATATGAAGAAAAGAGTTTTTATCGCTCATGGCTGGGACGGCTATCCCGAAGAAGGGTGGTTTCCATGGCTTAAAAAAGAACTTGAGACAAAGGGATTTGAAGTTTTTATTCCGCAACTTCCTGAAGCCGGAAGCCCGCGAATACATAACTGGGTGCCGAAGTTGGCGGAAGTAGTCGGTACAGCTGGCGAAAACATCTACTTTGTCGGACATAGTAATGGTAGCCAACCTAACGCGCGCTATCTTGAATCTCTGCCCGACAGACTTGA
>CAZGLK010000023.1:11387-12307 GCA_964526375.1 uncultured Candidatus Saccharibacteria bacterium
TTTGCCCGAAGGCGTTAAGGTCGGCGGAGCAGTTTTTGTCGCGGGCTTCTTTAAGCGGCTTACTGGGCTTGAGGACGACGAGGACGTTAGACAAACTGATAAGCATTGGCTTGGTACTCCGCTTGACTTGGCGAAAGTAAAATCTCGTTTGCCGAAAAGTGTTGCCATATTTTCCAGTAATGACCCTTATGTGCCACTTGATAACCAAGATGATTTTCGAGATAAGCTCGGCTCTGAAATTATTGTTGAGGAAAATATGGGCCACTTTAGCGGCGGGAGTGATGGTGTAACCGAATTGCCAGTCGCACTTCAAGCCGTGCTTAAAATTAGTCAATAAATTTTTAAATTTTATGAGCATACTAGTAACTTTGTTAGCAATCGCATTTTTTACTTTTGTATTAAATATCATCATCATTCAATCCAACAACTTTATTTTCATGGTTTTTAGAAAACCGATTGTCTGGGTTGTTTTTATGGGGTTACTAAGTTTTGCGTATTTTTTCATCGGCTCCCAATTTGAGAACTCTTTTAATATCGTGTGGTGGTCTGCGTTACTGGCATTTGTCTTGCAACTTCCACCCAAGATGAAAAAGAACAGCATAGTTTCTGATGGAGAAAAAAATAAAATGGTTGATGATATGTATGGTGAGATGGGCATTAAGAGTGGGAGATTAAAATATCGCATTGGCCTTGCTTGTTATCTAGTTGGCGGAATTTTGGGGTGGGTTTTGTTTTATGGTCAGGTAGTTTCAATTTAAGAATTTGCCGCCAAAGAAAAATTGGAAATTGTTAATTTTCGCGGCGGAGCCGCGTTTGCCCGCCCGCCCATTCCGAGCCGCGCGAAGCGCAGCGAGGAGCAAAGCAAGTTCGAGCTATTTTTAGAATACACCGCCAGTTGGGAAATGAAGTCATTGGCTCGC
>CAZGLK010000024.1:0-11936 GCA_964526375.1 uncultured Candidatus Saccharibacteria bacterium
GTGGCTGTTTTTAGTATAGTCGTGATGGTTGTAAGCGGGGTCTTTGTAAGCTCGGTTGGTTCACAGCGCAAGAATATTAACAATCAGGAGGTTTTGGACAACGCCCGTTTTGTTTTGGAGGCCGTAGGCCGGTCTGTCAGGCAAAGCGACATAACCACCGCCGACGGCACCGGTTCTACTTTGGTTGTTAACCACCCGATCAAAGGCGCAATCACATATAGTCTTGATGATACCGCCGGGCAGGTTTTGGAAAACGGCGTGGGTCTAAGCGCCGGCAGTGTGTTTGTGGAGCGCCTTACTTTTGTGGTTGGCGGCAGTGCTGCCACCGACCTGCTTCAGCCGCGGGTGAGTATAAGCTTGGGTATTAGGAATAAAAATCAAAAACCGGGCAGTGACACCACGGTTAATCTGCAGACCACCGTAACGCCCAGGAATTTGCAAATCCAACAATAGGTAACGAATTTACGAATTTATTACGAATGTACGAATAGGTATTCGTAAATCCGTATCTTCATTCGTACATTCGTTACCCGTTATCATGAATAACAGAGGTATTGCTTTATTGTTAACACTACTAATTCTAGGCGCTATAATGTCCACGGCTTTGGGCGTGTCCGTGCTGGTGAGCGGCGGAATTCAAACAACGCGGCTGGTGGATGATTCCGCCGCGGCCGTTTTTGCGGCCGACGCCGGCATGGAAAAACTTTTTTACTTTACCAACCGCTTGAACGGCGATCCGGTGGGTGCTAATTTTATTAGGACGCTCTCCAATGGTGCCAGTTACACAGTTTGCTCGGCGGCCCAGAGTTGTACCAGCAGTCAGTTAAAAAGCCAGGGGCAGTATCTTAACGTACAGAGGACTTTTGAGGCGAATTATTAAAGCGACACCACTATCCTACTAATTACTAATCACTACGAATATACTAATAACTCATTAGTAAATTAGTAACTATTCGTAATTAGTAGGGATAATTAGCGTCGCTGATGTATTTGTGACCTTGCAAGGGGCAAAACTTAGAATCGAAAAACTAAAAAAAGAGATAGACCGTCACCGCTATCTTTACCATGTTTTAGACAAATCCGAGATCTCTCCCTCGGCCTTGGATAGCTTAAAGCACGAACTCTACAAACTGGAACAACAATTTCCCGATTTGATCACGGCAGATTCTCCCACTCAACGCGTGGCGGGCCGGCCGTTGCCTTACTTTAAAAAAGTATTCCATCCCGTGCCCATGCTTTCTTTGGAAGATGTTTTTAATGCCGAAGAATTCAATGATTGGGTCCAAAGAATTTCCAAGTTATTGCCTCATCAAAAATTAGACGCCTCGCATTCGCTCGGCGCAAGTTTTTTTGGTGAGCTTAAAATAGACGGCTTTGCCGTGTCGCTGGTTTACAAAAAGGGCATCTTGGCGGTTGGCTCAACGCGGGGCGACGGCAAAATTGGCGAGGACGTTACCGAAAACTTAAAAACCATAGAGGCCATCCCCCTGCGTTTGCGTGAGCCCGGCGAATTGGAGCTTAAGAAAATTGGCTTGTCGGCAAACCCAATCTTAAGGGCTATTATGGCTGGCAGTTTGGAAATTCGCGGCGAGGTTTTTATGTCCAAAGCCGCCTTTGGAAAAATCAACCGCGAGCAAAAAAAGGCCGGCTTGGCCGAATATGCCAATCCGCGCAATACCGCCGCCGGCAGCATTCGCCAATTAGATCCGTCGCTCGCGGCCAAGCGCCGGCTGGATTTTTTGGCTTACGATATTGTGGGCGATATGGGGCAGGCAACACACGCCCAGGAGCATGGACTCTTGGGGCTTCTTGGTTTTAAGACTGATAAGCTGGCGCGAGAATTGCCGAGCATCGGGGTGGTGGCGCGGTTTTGGAATGGTGTCAAAAACAAGCGCGAAAGGCTGGCTTGGGAAATAGACGGCATTGTGGTGTCGGTTAACGATAACCAGCTCTTTGGCCGTTTGGGCGTGGTGGGCAAAACACCGCGCGGGGCAGTGGCTTTTAAGTTTCCGGGCAAGGATGCCACCACGCAGGTTAAAGACATTATCGTTCAAGTCGGCCGCACGGGCGTGTTAACGCCGGTGGCTGTTTTGGAGCCGGTTCAGATTAGCGGTGTTACGGTTGCGCGGGCGACTTTGCATAACGAAGACGAAATCAGGCGGTTGGATATTAGAGTTGGGGATACCGTTATTGTTCAGCGGGCCGGCGATGTTATTCCCGATGTGGTTAAAGTTTTAAAAAACCTGCGGCCTAAGGGGGCCAAAGAATTTCATTTTCCCAAAAAGTGCCCGGTGTGTGCTCATGCGGTTGTTAGGGTGGCCGGTGAGGCGGCTCACCGCTGTAACAACAAAAGTTGCCCGGCGCAAAAACGCGAAGCCCTGTATCACTTTGTTTCCAAAAGGGCTTTTAACATTGTAGGACTTGGGCCCGAGATTATAGATAAGCTGGTTGAAGTTGGTTTGGTTAAAAACGCGGCTGATATTTTTGAACTTAAGCCGAAAGATCTTTTGGAGTTGGAGGGTTTTGCCGAAGTTTCGGCCGGCAAGCTAACTGCCTCCATACGAAAATCAAGAAAAGTAACTCTGGCTCGGTTTATTTACAGCTTGGGTATTGCCCATGTGGGCGAAGAGACGGCCAATCTGCTGGCTGTTTATTTTGGCAGCTTGGAAGATTTAATGAAAGCCGCTCGCGAAGAGTTGGAAAGAGTGCCGGGGATAGGCGAGAAGGCGGCCCGCGAAATCAGAAATTGGTTTCAAGACAAAAACAACCATCACCTAATTACCAAATTACTTAATTACGGAATTACTATTCAGTCTCTCCCCAAAATCAGTAAAAAATTGGCCGGCCGGACATTTGTTTTTACTGGAACCCTGGAGAAGATGACCCGCGACGAAGCCAAAGAAAAAGTCCGCCTTTTGGGCGGCGATGTTTCTTCGGCCGTTTCCAAAGACACCGACTATGTGGTGGCCGGCTCCGAGCCTGGTTCAAAATACGACAGAGCTAAAAAACTTGGAGTCAAAATAATCTCCGAGAGTGGTTTTTTGAGCCTGCTCAAATAGCTTCTATATCTGCAATTCTATCTTAACATCTTTTTACGATCGTAAAAAAGTGTTGAGATAGAAAATAGATAAAAGAGTAGCTATAAAAGTAGCTATTGTGGTGTATAAGGTTATATGAAGACGAACAAATCTATCTCGCGTTTCATTTTAGAAAAACTTGCAGAGGTCGGAGAATTGACTCTGGAGGGCCTGTTTCCTGAAAACCGGGTTGAAGGCAGAATATGGCGGCAGGTTTTAGGATTGCCAAGCGGTTACGAGTTTTCTCGAGAGACTTTTTCCACTACGCTTTCCCGATTAAAAAAACAGGGTCTGGTAAAGAAATCTGGGGGTCGCCGTAAGGCTGTGTGGTCAATTATAGGCCAGGGGAAAGAAAAATTAAACTTTGGTAATTATCCTTTTGCTTCAATTAAAACAGATGGCCTGCCCAGATTGGTGATGTATGATGTTCCGGAGTTGGAAAGGAAAAAGAGGGATTGGTTAAGATACGGATTAGTGGCTTGCGGTTATAAACAGCTTCAAAAAAGTGTCTGGCTGGGTTATTGTCCTTTGACCGAAGAATTTGTGAAATCCTTATCTGACCTAGGACTTAAAAGCAGAGTTCATGTTGTCAGTATTCACAAAAAAGGAACCTTGGAGGAGTTTTAGAGAGTGGTTCTAGGGGAATTTTCTAGCAATTTTATATCCGCGAAGCGGAAAACTCAACAGCAAGCTGTTGCGTAGTATAACTGTCTAAACAATTCTATCTAAACATTAGTTTACGATCGTAAAAAAGTGTTGAGATAAGATATGATGTGAGTTGGTGAGCGTATATGAGTATAAAAGGGTGAGTGTATGAGTGTAAAAAATGAGGGTGAGAATGAATCCGACCCCGACCCCGCCCCAAGGGGGGGTATTACGGGCGGCAAAATAAAAAACCCAGCGGTGTTTTTGCCGCTGGGAGTTTTTGTTCCGCCCCCGATGCCCTACACCGAGTGTGGGTCAGGAAGGGTTAGTCTTGGATTTTAATAAGGCCTACCCAAACTGGCTTTAGAGGTTCCAGAATGTCCCAAAGTGTTGGCTCGTACTTGAAATCTTCGAGAAATATTCCTTTTCGGGCTGCTAGTATTTCAAGCGTGGGTTCACCTTTGTAGTCAAATCCGACATACTGCCATTCTTTGGAGTGTATATCTAGGTATACAAGAAAAAAGTTTAAGGATTCACCCACTTTACACTCCTTCCAACCGGCAACAATTCGGTGAATGGCTGTATAAAAACCCCACGGTATGCTAAAAGTCCGTCCCCACATCCTTTCGTCTAAGTCACAAATGTTTATAGGTTGCATGGTTACCTTCCTCAGCGTAGCTTCTTATATGGTTAGCATTCTGCATTTGGGGGAGAAGAATTGGAAAGAGCAATTAACATTCTTATCTTATCCGTTTGTGTCTTCTTTGTCAACAGTTGGGAGATTGATAGAAACTTGGTATCATAAAACCATATGATCACCAAAGACGAGGTAAAACATATTGCCCAATTGGCTAGAATCAAATTGAACGCCGAGGAGGTTGAAAAATATCAAGCCGAGCTTTCGGCGATTTTGGATTTTGTGGGGCAACTGGCTAAGGTTGATACGGTCAAGGCGGAACCGATCCGCCAGATCACGGGGCTAGAGAGTGTGTTTAGAAAAGACGAGGATCGCGGCCTGTTGGATCAGGGGCAAGGACGAGAGTTAATCAATCAAGCGCCAAAACATCAAGACGGGTTTGTGGTGGTGCCGGAAGTGATAAAGAAAAATTGATAACGCGATCCGAAAAATCCGAATTCATCCGAATGCTCCGAATATATGCACAAGTAATTAGGTAACTAGGTAATTAAGTAATTTGGAGCATTCGGATGAATTTGTAGTTTAGGATTATTTTATCAAAACAAATGGAATTATTTAATCTAACTATTGAAAAAGCCCATGAATTGCTAACTAAACGCGAGATCTCGGCTGTGGAATTGGCCGAGCATTATTTGTCGGCGATTGATAAAAAAGACAAAGATATTCACGCCTTTTTGTCAGTTAGAGCCGAAGGGGCTTTGGCCGAGGCCGAAAAGGCCGATCAAAAAATCAAAGGTGGCCAGGCCAGTTATTTAACCGGCATTCCTTTGGCCATTAAAGACAACATTTTGGTCTCGGGTGAAATTTGCACGGCCGGGTCCAAAATTTTGGAAAATTATAAAGCCCCTTACGACGCTAGTGTCATCACCCGCTTAAAAAGGGAGGGCGCCGTCATTTTGGGTAAAACCAATTTGGACGAATTTGCCATGGGTTCTTCCACGGAAAATTCAGCTTATGGGCCCACTAAAAATCCTCGTGATTTGACTCGCGTGCCCGGCGGTTCCTCGGGCGGTTCAGCCGCGGCAGTGGCGGCCGACTTATGTCTAGGCGCTTTAGGCACTGATACCGGCGGCTCCATTCGCCAGCCAGCCAGCTTTTGCGGCGTGGTAGGTTTGAAACCCACCTATGGGGCGGTGTCGCGTTTTGGGGCAATGGCTTTGGGATCGTCTTTGGATCAAATTGGGCCTATAGCCAAAACGGTGCGCGATGCGGCAATTATTTACGAGGCTATCTCGGGCCACGATCCGCTGGATTCCACCTCCGCTCTTAACATCAACCAAGATGATCGCCTGGCTGAATTTAATATTCAGGATTTAAGAATCGGCTGGCCCAAGGAATATTTTGAAGCCGAAGGTATCAATCCCGAAGTTAAAGAAACAGTTATCAGAACAATCAAATGGTTTGAATCAGAGGGCGCGAAAGTACGGGAGATCAGCCTGCCTCACACGACTTATTCTTTGGCAACTTATTACATTATTCAGCCGGCCGAGGCCTCGGCCAATTTGGCGCGCTACGACGGCATTCGTTACGGTTCCAACATTAAATCCGATAATCTGCTTGATGTTTACTTGAAAAGCCGGGGCGAATTTTTGGGCGCCGAAACCCAGCGCCGCATAATGGTAGGCACCTATACTTTATCCTCGGGTTATTACGAGGCCTATTATGCCCAGGCCCAAAAAGTTAGAGCTTTAATAAAACAGGATTTCACCGCCGCTTTTGAAGATGTGGATGTGATTATGACTCCCGTAGCGCCAACAGTGGCTTTTAAGCTGGGCGAGAAAACCCAAAATCCCTTGGAAATGTATGCCGCCGATATCTTTACGGTGGGCGTGAATTTGGCCGGCATCTGCGGCTTGTCGCTCAACTGCGGCCAAGTCGGCGGTTTACCGGTTGGTTTGCAAATTTTGGGGCCGTGGTTTGGGGAAAATATGGTGTTTAAGGTGGGGGAGTTTATGGAAGCCAATAGAGGTTAAATTTCTAATTTCTAATTTCTAATATCTCTCCCTACGGGAGATCTCCCGAAGGGAGATAATTTCTAACAAAACCCTAAATCCAAATGTCAAAATCCAAATTACAAATCAAATCCAAAATCCAAATATAAGAGAGCGCCTTCCTTTTGAGTTTTGAGCTTGATTTGACATTTGAGCTTTGAAATTTGATATTGTTTTATGTTAGACATCTGGTACAACCTAATTGATTTCATATCATCTTTTTCCGGCCGGGGCGAGTTTGGCTCTATTTTGACAACCATCAAGGTTCTTTTTGTTTTGTCCAGCATTGTTTTTATCGCTGTTTCCATTTGGCTGCGCATAAAATCAGGCTATTTTAGCGACCTTAAAACCAAATATTCTTACTACCGCAAGGGCAAAAAGAAAGTAGCCGAGACGCCCGCAATTACGCCGGCCTACACCCAGGAGCTTAACATTTACTGGCAAACCGTGGCCGGCAAACTAAACTCCCGCGACGAGACCCACTGGAAACTGGCGGTTATTGAGGCCGATAATTTTTTTGATTATATTTTAAGTTTGCTGGGCTATACCGGCGAGAGCATGGCCGATAAACTCCAGCAGCTTCGCCCTGAAGCCCTTAAAAACCTAAACGACATTTGGCGGGTTCATAAAATAAGGAATGCTTTGGTGCATGATCCGACTTTTCGTTTGTCTTTTCAGCAGGCCGAGGAGGTGGTAAATACCTATGAGAAGGCCTTGAGGGAGTTGAGGATCATAGAATGAAATTTCTAATTACCAATTTCCAATTTCTAATTTACTTTGAATTACGAAACGACAATTTGTCATCCTGACCCCGACATCAGTCGGGGGAAGGATCTCTGGAGAATACCAGCGATTGCCCCCATTCGTGGGAGATTCTTCGGTCGCTTCACTCCCTCAGAATGACAGATTGGGGAGTTTCGTAATTCAAAGAACTCAAGATAATCTATGTCTGTTTTCAGAAACAGGCTTGGTCTATTGTTGACGCTTATAGTCGTAGCGGCACTAGCGGGTTTTGCCGGCGGTTTTTTGGCGCGCGGCGTTGATTCGGCCAACGCTTTGTTGGGCAAGGGCGCTGATGTGTCGGCGGCCCAATCCAGTGCGGTTTTGAACATCCCCCGCTCTAGTTTGGCGCAAGAAGAAGCTATTGTTAGCATCGTCAAAAAATATTCGCCAGCGGTGGTCAGTGTGATTATTTCCAAAAATGTGCCTATTGTTGAGCAATGCTACATCAGTCCTTTTGGGGACGGCGATCCTTTTGCCAATGATCCATTTTTTAAACGTTTTTTTGGCGATTTCAGAATACCGGCTCAATGCCGCAATGGTTCTCAATATAAAGAAATAGGCGGCGGCACCGGTTTTATTATTTCGGCCGATGGACTTATTTTAACCAACAAGCATGTGGTTTCAGACACCTCGGCTGAATATACTGTAATGACCAACGACGAGCGCAAGTACGCGGCTAAGGTTTTGGCCCGCGATCCTTTGAAGGACCTGGCGGTGCTAAAAATCCAAGCCAGCGGCCTGCCCACGGTGGTGTTAGGAGATTCCAACAATGTGCAGATTGGACAGACTGCCATTGCCATCGGCAACGCCCTGGGCGAGTTTAGAAATACGGTTTCAGTGGGCATTGTTTCTGGTTTGGCCCGTAACATTACTGCCTCGGGCGGCGGCCAAGTGGAGGAGTTGCGCAACATTATTCAAACCGACGCCGCTATCAACCCCGGCAATTCCGGCGGTCCGCTCTTGAATCTAAAAGGCGAGGTGATTGGCGTTAACACGGCGGTGGCCGAGGGAGCGCAGAGCATCAGTTTTGCCTTGCCCATAAATGATGCCAAAAAGGCGGTTGAGGGGGCTAAAAGATATGGCCGGATTGTTTATCCGTACATCGGTATCAGATTTGTAACCATCACCGAAAAAGTGAAAACCGACAACAATCTGCCCGTGAGCGAGGGTGCGTGGCTTAAGCCCTTCAACTTCGTTCAGGGTAAATCCTCCGATCAGGATTCACCTGTGGTGAAAGGCAGCCCGGCCGACAGAGCTGGCCTTAAAGCCGGGGATATTATTGTGGAGCTAAACGGAGAGAAAATTACTTCCAAAACGTTGCTTTCGGATTTGATTCAAAAATATAATGCCGGGGACACCATTAAGTTGAAAATCCGCCGCGGCGGGCAGGTATTGATAATTTCAGTGACGCTGGAGGAGAGGAAGTTTTAAGTCTTGGCGCCAGCTGTGATTTCTCGTAGGGTGGCACCTTAGAGGCGCCGCCCCTCGCTTGGAAAAAATTCGCGCCGACAACTAAATAAGAAGATATGAAATTGTTCTAAAATAGGGCATTTTTGTTGGTTTTTGGACATATTTCTGATCATAGGCTCAATCGCTTGACAAGATAAACTAGGTATGCTATACTTAACGCATAATTTGAGGTGGTAGATTTCCTCTCAAATTAGCGAAAATAGCTCTTTGATAAGTCGATAAGGTTACGTCAATCTCCTTAATCTTCTGATTTTGAAGGGAAAGAAGTGTACATCCATCTTAACGCTGGTGTATAGCTCCTTCCCTTCATGTCGGGAGGCGTGCGGTACGGCACGATAGGCATAACGCTTCGTACTACACTGTGCGATAAATCTTTTATGTCGTGCAGTACTCCGGGGTCAATAGCGAGAAGCTGGACCCACAACATCCGCGAGAAGCGGAAAGGAGATAGTCATGAACAAGTTCAAGGTCCAGGCGTTCTTCGCAGAGTTCCCGTTCCTCATGACTGGGGACGGGCCGATCGTCCGGAATCCCGAGGAGGTCGAGGAGGTCGCAGTCAGTCGCATCGACAAGGACTTCCTCGGCAAGGAGCCGCAGTACGATGGTGCTAGCGGTTCGATGGTCGGCATCGACGACTCCGAGCGGATTTATTTGTTCGACCAAGACGGCAATCTGCTGGTTGAGGTCGAGCAAGGTGGTTGCTGCTACCACAATGAGGCATACACGGAAGATGAATCGTGGGACGGCGAGACCGTCGGCGAGGCACTGCTTCGCACTGACCCGGCGCAGGTCCATTACGCGGTTGTGGTGTGTACCGGATACGAAATCCGGGATCACTACTCGGTCGGCGGTTACAGTGTGACCGTCTGCAAGCCGCCGAAGGGGTTCACTCTGCCGGAGTGGGTCGAGGAGCAGAAGCGTCGCGCCAGCGAGCAGATCGCGGCGACCATCGCCGAGATCGACGCCGAGGCGTAACCTCTCGACAAGCGCGCCGTGATCGCGCACAAGTTCACCCGAGTTGAGGACACGGCCTCAACTCAAGCATTCATCAAGCCCCAGTGGTTCACCACTCGGGGCTTTTTCTTTTTCAAAATATCAAAGAGCAAATTTTCCCGAGTCCCGAGGTCGAACCTCTGTGGAAACACAACGACTACAATACTTATGTAAGAGGTGATTGGGTTGGTGTGGGCTTAAGGCCTAGACAAAAATCAAAAAATTGCTATACTGGCTGATGTTGTTATGAAACCGCGGATTATCATTCCTTTGATTGTCGTCCTGACAATGGTTGCGGGGTTTTTTGTCTACCCTGCTTTTTTACAGAAGGGCAATATTACTCCTCAATTTTTTATAAAGCCTTTCCGCTTGGGTTTGGATTTATTGGGTGGCACTCATTTGGTTTATGAAGCCAATTTGGATCAAATATCCGCGGCCGACCGCGCCTCGGCCATGGAGGGCCTGCGCGATGTTATTGAGCGGCGGGTAAACATATTCGGCGTCTCGGAGCCGGTGGTGGCGGTTAATCAAGCCGGCCAGAAGTGGCGTCTGGTGGTGGAACTGGCTGGCGTAAAAAACATTAATGACGCCATTCGGATGATTGGCCAGACGCCCTATTTGGAGTTTAGGGAACAGCGGCCCGAAGAGGAGACCAAACAAATTCTGGAGTCTCTGGGCGGCCAAGATTACGATCCCAGAGCAATTGACCCTTATTTTACGCCTACCCAGTTAAGCGGCCGCTATCTAAAAAAAGCCATCTTAAGTTTTGATTCTCAAACTAGCCGGCCAGAGGTTTCTTTGGAGTTTGACGATACCGGTAAGGAGCTTTTCGGCCAAATAACCAAAAAGAATGTCAGTAAACCCCTAGCCATTTACTTGGACGGTCTGCCTATCTCGGCTCCTGTGGTTCAACAGGGAATTACATCGGGCCGGGCCCAAATAACAGGCAACTTCGGCGTTAAAGAAGCCAAGCAGTTGGTGGAGCGGCTAAACTCCGGCGCTTTGCCCGTGCCCATAAGTTTGATCTCCCAACAAAGCGTGGGGGCCTCGCTGGGACAGGACTCTTTGCGCCGCAGTCTGGCGGCCGGCGCGGCCGGCTTTATTTTAGTGGTTGTCTTTATGCTGGTTTGGTACCGCCTGTCGGGCCTGGTGGCGGTATTGGCTCTTATTATCTATACCATTTTAACTCTGGCGGTGTTCAAGCTGATTCCAGTTACTTTAACCTTGGCCGGCGTGGCCGGCTTTATTTTGTCCATTGGCATGGCGGTGGACGCCAATATTTTAATATTTGAGCGCATGAAAGAAGAATTAAGATCAGGGCGGGTTTTTGGCTCGGCTTTGGAGGAGGGCTTTAAGCGGGCCTGGAATTCCATCAGAGATTCCAATGTTTCCAGTTTAATCACCGCGTCTATTTTGTATTGGTTTGGCAGCAGTTTGGTTCGGGGTTTTGCTTTAACCTTGGGCCTAGGTATTTTAATATCCATGTTTTCGGCCATAACTTTAACGCGGACGTTTTTGAGGGCGTTGGCCGGAACGCGGCTGACCGAGGTTAAGGTTTTGTGGAAGAGATGATGGTTTAAAATGTCTAATTTCTAATTACTAATTTCTAACAAAATGCCCAATGTCAAAATCCCAATGTTCAAAAGTAATTAGTCATTAGTCATTTGAAATTTTATTGGAAATTAGAAATTGGTAATTAGAAATTTATTATGCTGGCTATAATTCCCAACCGTAAAATATTTTTAACCGCCTCTGCCGTTTTGGTGCTTTTAAGCGCGGCTAGTCTGGCCGTGTGGGGCCTAAAATTCGGCATTGATTTTACCGGCGGCTCGCTTTGGGAAGTGGAGTTTCCCCATGGCCGGCCGGACAGCGCCGCCATATTGGCCGCGCTGGTTGATTACAAAATGGACACCGCCTTGATTCAGCCGGTGGGTGAGAAGGGGGTTATTTTGCGCTCGCGCGATATAAATGAAAATACCCATCAGGCCGCTTTGATAGAATTAAAGGGCTTGGGCGCAGTAGAGGAGAAACGTTTTGAATCCATCGGGCCGACTTTGGGCAAAGAACTTCAGCGCAAGTCCGTTAAAGCTGTCATCGGAGTGCTGGTTTTGATTATTGTTTACATTGCTTGGGCTTTCCGCAAGGTTGCCCGGCCGGTCTCTTCTTGGAAATATGGAGTTATTGCCATTATTGCTTTGATTCACGATGTAACCATTCCCACGGGAGTGTTTGCCGTTTTGGGGCATTTCGGGGGAGTGGAAGTGGATGCTTTGTTTGTGA
>CAZGLK010000025.1:0-11562 GCA_964526375.1 uncultured Candidatus Saccharibacteria bacterium
AGCGACATTTGCTTTTGGCTGGACTCCATGTGTCGGCCCTATCTTAGGATCAATTCTGACGCTTGCCGCGGCATCGGCAACAGTCGGGCAAGGAGCATTCCTTCTTTCGGTTTTCTCTCTCGGACTTGCGGTACCGTTCCTCATCATCGCCGCGGGTATAGGTTCTGCGTCAAACTATATCTCAAAGTTGAGCAAGTATCTCAATGTTATTTCGATTGTCGGAGGACTGTTTCTTGTTTTTCTTGGCATTCTTCTCCTCACAAACAAGCTCGGCGTGTGGATCGCGTACTTTTATCAGTGGCTCAATTTTATCAACTACGAACGATTGCTTGATTATTTGTAATTATGGTTAGGACGATAAAACAAAACGATACTTCGACTCTGCTCGGTACAAGTAAAGAGTTGTACCAATGCGAGGAGTGCGGTTTTCATTACGAAGATAATTCGACTTTGCTCATCACAGGCAAAAAACAAGCGGAAAAATGCGAGGCCTGGTGCAAGGAACATAAAAGCTGCAACATAGAAATTACCGCGAGCGCGATAGAAAACAAGAAAGGATAAGCCTTTCTGCAATCGCTCTACTGGTCCGTGGAAGCGAGCGGTCTTGATTCTCCGTCAGAAAACCAATGGGCGGCACTTCGTGCCGCCCACCGATTCGTTGGTCAAACCTGTCCTAGGCAAAGTTGAAGGAAACCGGAAAGTCTAATCTTGGAGCCGGATTGTGAGCGATGTTAGAACCGCTGTGGCTGCACTGTCGGATTGTGAAAGCTTCGGAATGACGAGTAGGCAATTAACAAGAACAGGAACCTTAATTTGACGATCCGGAATCTACCCGAAGATGTTTAGTGCAATTCAGAAGGTGGATTTTAAAAACGCCATTCCTTTCAACATCGCAAATTGTCAGCGCGGTGTTACCCGGCTTAAAACGTTCATATTCCTCTAAATTAAGCGGGCGTTTAAAAAGGTATATAAACAGCATTGTTAATATTCCGGCATGGCTAACAATAAGCAGGTTGTCATTTGGGTGCTGCCGAAGAAGCTTGCGGAAAAAATTACCTACCCGTTCTTGGGCCTCCTGATATGATTCGCCGCCTTTGGGTTTAAAGGCATGGAAGGGCAGAGGAGATTCTGTCATAGCCTTCTTCCAGTGCTCTCGTGGCCCGCCTTCGTAAATACCCAAGTTTCGTTCCCTAAGTTCAGGAGCGGTAATTAGTTTGGCTTCGGTGTGAAATTCCAGGACCCCTCTGGCTGTGTCTACGGCTCGCTTGAGATCACTCACATATGCATAGCTAAACTGCTCATCTTTAAGACGCTGGGCAAGTTTTTGTGCCTGTGCTATACCATCCTCGTTCAATGTCCCGCCCATACCTTGTCCCATAGAAATGCCCGCGATGTTTTCTTTTGTTTCACCGTGCCTAGTGAAGATAACCCGCATATGCAGTCATTGTAGCACGACTAGACACAAGCCGCTAACAGTGCTACATTTTATCTGTTCCTTCTGTATCACACAAGACAATACAAAAGTACCTTTCTAACAATTATCCTATGGGGGTTTATACGATGCGCACACTAAATGTTCCACTCATGAGGCGGGATGAGGTAGTAAAGATTGTTAAGATCGAGGATGTTCCATATCAAGGCGCGGCTGGTTTACCAGCCGTGAGTGTCACCGATGATGAGAAGAATACCCATATTTTATCGGCGGTTGACTTTCCCAGCTACGAATGGGAGAAAATGAGGCCGGGTGCTAAATTGCACTTCATCATGAAAGAAGTGATTGTATCTGTGAGGATTTTGGCTGAGGGTGAAAGTCCAAAAATACCCTGGCCTTGATAGTTGTTCCTACCGTAGGGTTTTCAAATAGGCATACGCTAAAATGGCGTGTGCCTTTTTATTTTGCCGCCTGTAATACCCCGCCCCGAGCTTGCCCAGTAACTTAACTAGTTAAGTTACTGGGCTTGTCGCCCTTCAAATCCTTCAGGGCGACCCTGACCTTGTGGAACGGGTCGAGGGGCGGGGTCGGGTTCATTTTCCGGCCGTCGGTTTTTCAATGGCTTGTTTTTTAGAAGTTCAATCTCTAAATCAACGGAGTCTGCTAATTGAAGCGGGTTTTTGCATGCTGGGGACGATTTCCCTAAAGAGGGAAGTTTATGAGCGGGTAAGGGGAATCGGTCACAAATAATACCTCGCCGTCGCTCGGCATTTTCGCGACCCCGGCTCGCCCCGATTTTCTGCTGAAAATCGAGGGCTCCGCCTTTCGATTCCCCACGCGAGCAAAGTAGTTTGCTCGCTTTACCCGAATAATAAAACAGACCCGCGAGGGGGTCTATTTTATTATTTGAGCGGGTAAGGGGAATCCTCCTCACCCGTCGCTGCGCACGTGCCTTCGGCACAGGCTTCGCTCCTCCTTCGGAGCCTGGGTTTCCCAAACGCAAAGCAGTTTGCGTTTGGGAATACCCTTCGATTCCCATTCCTTTATCTGACCGCACAAACCAAAAACCCCATAAAGGGGTTTTTGGTTTGTGGAGCGGGTAAGGGGAATCGAACCCCTCTCAACAGCTTGGAAAGCTGTGGTAATGCCACTATACGATACCCGCGACTAAAAATAGCTTCTTATCAATGAATATAGATTCTTAATCAATAAAAAACAAGCCCAGCAGAACCACTTCTGATTCTACTGGGCAGACGGCAGGTCTTGCTTTGCAAAATCCAGCCAATTTTTAATTGATTGTTTGGAGCCGGTGACCACCCTGATTCAATCGTCCAGCACCTGCACATTCGGCACCAAACTTATCGGCAGAACCTTAAGGGTGTCGTCGTGCGGCGGAGCCAGAATGCAGTGGAGCTCCGGCAATTCGTACTCAACAGCCGCGCCAACTCCGCCGGGCCCGGCAATAAACTCGGTACATTTTGAGACCATGGCCACAACCGACTCACATCGGTAAACCACCAGCAAATTTTCACCGGCGTTAAAAAATACGCCATCATGGTTTAGGTGAGGTTTTTCTAACACAAACCGCTGAAGCACCAAAAACCAATTCCGATGGATTCTTTGATTGGCCCAGTGGTTCCATTGCTCCACGGCCGAATCCAGCGCCAGTTCGGCGCCAGAAAGCAAAGTTTTATCAAACCAAGCCTCAATGCCTAGAGCGTCGGCGTAAATCAGGAATTGCCACTCTTGGGTTACCCGTCGCAAAAAAGCGAACATATCTTCTTCACAGACAGGCCCCAGTTGCACTTTGGTATCAAATAAGTTCATGCAGACCTCCGTAGTTGCGTATATTTGCCTGGCCTTGTTGGATGAAAAGAACAAATATCGACCTACATTCGTTTTTCACAAAAACATTCTGGTTTTTTGCTTGTATTCCAAATACTCTTCTCCAAAGCGCCCAATCAGTTCTTTTTCCTCCAGCCGCGCCGCCCAATATATCATTGGCACAAAATATAGCAGGAGCAGGAAGTTAATGGCAAGGCCAGAAAGAATGGCAAGGCCCAAAATCTCCAGAATGAACTCTAGGTATCTGGGGTGGCGGACGTATTTGTAAATGCCGCGAGACACCAAACGCGAGGGTGTTTTGTCTGGATTGATTTCCGGCAGAGCCATCAAGGTTTTAAAAGAGAGTGCCTTCAAACTGGCTATACCGCTTATGGCGCTAGCAGTCAGGAGTGTTAGCCCCAGCAGTGCCCGGTGGTTGTTGTATAACCTCCAGGATAAAATTTCCGCCCTAAATTTTAAAACCAAAAGCAAAGCCATTAAATCCAAAATTCCAAAGAACAGCAAAAAAAGCCAGTAGGATTTTGTGCCTATTTTGAGCCACCATTTTACAGCCCCGTGAATCAAAACAAGAACAATGGGGATGGAGGGGTAATAAACAAATGCCGCCAAGGAGATTAAGTTAATAATTTTGTGATCCATTATTTATCTTTTCTGGCTGCTAGAGCGAATTCGTCGAAGTACTTCATCAATGACTCCGCAGAAACATCATACTCATTTTTCCCGAAAAACAAATCGCAGAAGATTTCTCGGGAGCGAGTGATTTCTTTCAGCCTTTTGACCCAGCGCGGGTCATTTATGGTTAGGTCAAAAAGTTCCAGCGCCCGCTCCGCCGCCAGGCGGCTGTAGGGCGCGTTTCCTTTTTGGCGCCAAGAAAAAGCTCGGCTGATTTCACCGCCGATATTGCCCATTTGATCAAGGATATTAAACTTTTGCCAGCGCGCGGCTAGATTATTCATCCAGCATTTTTTTACTGCTTCAATGATTCTCTTTCTAATTTCTTCATTATCGGTTGATACCCCGTGCTTTGGCACGGGTGGGGATTTAGCCTGTTAATCTCGTAGTATTATAACCCCGACTTTTTAATAAATACCATCCGGCTTTAGCCCGTGGTAGTTTATTTTTTGTCATTTTTTGTTCAGCCGTACTTTTCTAAATTTGATGTTCTTTGCTATCTGTGGGAAACTGCCACTTGTTTAGGTTTTCATTAGGTATTATAATTTAGGTATGGAAAGGAAGTCAAACGTGTGGACGATTAAGCCCTCCAAGCGGCAAGCGGAAATCCTGAAATTCATTACTGAATTTCAGCGAGATAAACGTTATTCTCCCTCCCTTGCGGAAATAGCCGCTCATTTTAATATTTCAGTTCCTACTGTTCACCAGCACGTTTCTTACCTGCGAAAGAAAAAACTACTCACAACGCAAAGAGGCAAAAAGCGCTCAATTCTTCCGTTTAATGATCAAACAAGCGATTTGGTAGAAATTCCCCTAATGGGGTTTATTGCGGCTGGGGGACCGATTGAGGCAATTAGAAACCCCGAACCGATCGAAGTTCCGCGCAGTATGCTCTCAAGAGACGCAAACCACTATGCATTGAAAGTGTCGGGTGTAAGCATGATTGAGGAGGGCATAGCTGACGGGGATATTGTTATTGTTCGTGAACAGCCAACGGTTGATAATGGAGAGAAGGCCGTTGCATATTTGCCGAACAGAGATACTGTAACACTGAAAAAAATTTATCGAGAGAAGAGCAGAATAAAACTCGTTCCCGCCAATGCTACAATGAAGCCCTTCTATGAAAGGAATGTTGAGATACAGGGCAAAGCTATTGGAGTTTTAAGAAAAGAGTTTTAGTTGCGCGCATAAAAGTTGCCGTGTATACTATAGTTAGCGAACGAATATGCCGATTACCTTAGACCAAATTCAAACCCTCAACAAGAAACTCGAAAATCGCTTTCGAGATAAACTTGTGGTGAATAACGATCTGAAAAGAACACTGGTTAGTTTTCAAGCGAACAAAAAAATCCCTGGCTACCGCTGGTACAAATTCAAAGAGGGTTATTCTTCTACACTCGTTGATTACGCGCTCAACAAACTAAACATCAAGAAAGGAAAAGTGATTGATCCTTTTGCCGGAAGCGGTGTATCGCTTTTTGTATCCGCAGAACGCGGATTGGACGCAGTGGGTGTTGAGCTTTTGCCGATTGGTGCAGAAATTATCGCGGTGCGCAAAATCATCTTTGAAAGTGCTAATCATAATGGCTTGGTTGCTTTTTTGGAGGAATGGATAGAAAAAAAGCCGTGGGAAAAGGAAAAGAGCGGCAGAAAAATTAATCACCTAAAAATTACCGATGGCGCGTTTCCTAAAAAAACAGAAGAGCTTTTAGGCAAATTCCTTAATGCAGTTGATAAGGTAGAAAATAAGAAATATCGGCACGTCTTGCGTTTTGCTCTACTTTGTATATTGGAAGAAATTAGTTTTACCAGAAAAGACGGGCAATATCTGCGATGGGATTATCGCTCGGGGCGTGGCAATGGGAAAAACAAGTTTGATAAGGGGGAAATTAAGGAATTCAATCAATCCATCATTAGTAAGCTCAAGGATATTGTTTCAGATTTAGTGGGCGGCAATACCCTTTTTGATCTCATTAAGGAACCGAAAGGAGAATCAGGAGATGTTGAAATACTGCAAGGTTCCTGCTTATCAATTCTTCCAAAACTTGCAAGCGGTGAGTTCGACTTTTTGATGACCTCTCCTCCGTACTGCAATCGCTATGACTATACGAGAACCTATGCGCTAGAGCTTGCTCTGCTTGATGTTGATGAGACAAAAATTAGAGATTTACGACAAGCAATGATGTCTTGCACTGTTGAGAATAGAGATAAAGAAAATCTGGATCGGCTTTTTTCTCCCGACACTTTCCGAAAAGCTACTAGATCATTTGATAACCAAAAAGAATTGCAAGCGATTATCCAATATCTCAATGAGAAAAAAGACAGCGATGAATTAAACAATCCGGGCATTGTGCGGATGGTAAAAAATTATTTTTATGAAAGCGCGTTAGTAATTTTTGAGTGCGCCCGGCTACTAAAAAGTGGGGCGCCATTTGTAATGGTAAATGACAACGTGCGCTATGCCGGCGCAAACATCCCGGTGGATTTAATACTTTCTGATATTGCGCAAAACGCAGGTCTTGAAGTAGAGCAAATTTGGGTTTTACCTACCGGCAAGGGAAACAGTAGCCAGCAGATGGGGGTACACGGCAGAGAAGAATTGCGCAAATGCGTCTATGTCTGGCGCAAACTATAAAGAAAGCAGCCAATCCACCAGGTTGTCCACCTGCTCATCTTCGTTCAAGTTGGCGGCATGAGTCAGCTTGCTGTTCTTTAACTGCTTGAAAATTTCTTTTGCCATTGCAGCCTCAATAGCCGCTCCGATAAAGAATAAGGGTGGCGTACTCCTCCCAAACGCTGTACGAATACGGCCAAGGGCACTATTAGCAGTTTTCCAGTGTTCATCTGCGCCAGCCGGATCAATGCCTCCCTTTAGCTCGCCAAAGGCGAGATAGTTGCTTTTATCCGCTAAAAGTTCTTTTTCGGGTGTTTCGGCGTTGCCGCTTTTGATAAGAATTACATCAATGTTTTTATCAACCAAACTCGGAGTAATGTCAAAAAGCAGAGTTTTCCCGTTCCATGTAACTCTTTGCACTTTGCCGGCTTTGCTTTTCACAATCTGAATTTTCTTTTTGCTCCCAGAAAGTTTTTTGATGATCTTTTCTGTCAATTTTGTACCGGCGGAAGAGCCAGTTAAATTACGCATACTGCCACCAAGAGCGTCTCCCCGCGTCAAAAGGTAACGATACAGAATATTTTCCCGAAACTCTGACCCCGCCTCTTTGTGAATACGAGTTAAAACCTTTTTAATTGCTCCGTTCAATTCGGCATCGGTTAATTGAGATTTTGCCTTATCGGAAAAACCACAGGCATAACCCAAATTATTTCGATATTTTTGAGATGCCAAAAGCTCCTCAACCGACTTCACTTTTTTGAGCGCGTTATAAAAATCTTGTGCCTCTTTTACAAAGGGTTCTGCCTTTTCTGTTTTTTGGAGTGCTTGTTCAAGAAAGCCGTCGCAAATAGCGCGGTGTTTCGTTTGTAAATCTGACGCTGTTTTTATAAATTTTGGAATCATAGTTAAGACTAGAAAAAGGCTGCGATCTTGATTTTTAGGGCCCTCGCGATTTTTTCGATATTTTCCAGTGTGATGTTTTTCTCCGCGCGCTCAATCATGCCGATATACGTTCGGTGAACACCTGCGCGAGAGGCCAGTTCTTCCTGTGACAAACCGAGCCCTGTCCGTTCTTCGCGGACTTTTTGGCCGAATTTTATCAATACCTCTTTTTTCATATTCGATAACTATAGTATATCCACTTGCTAACTTTGGTTCTACATACTATAGTTAGCATATGGAATTACAGACGCAAGGGAATTCCTATTTATTGTGCGCGCATGGGAAGAGTGGGGCAAGCGCAACTATTCTTTTTCCTTCGGTCCCGCCACCCGAAAAATCCGCTGGGGGTTCCCCCGCCCGAGCGGTTAGATTTTGCGCCCGTTAGGGCGCATATTGTCGCTCAGTGCCTAACTTGGTCGGGCTGCCGAGATTCGAACTCGGACTAAAACGTCCCAAACGTCTCGTGCTGCCGTTACACTACAGCCCGCGGCAACTATCAATTATGGTATCAGCAACAAAAGGCAGGGTCAATTTTGTGATATAATGTATTTGATAACATAATCCAAAAAATCCCAATTTATCCTAATTCTCCTAATTTCTTCATTCGGAGCATTGGGATAAATTCGTAGTTTAGGATTATTTTATCTTTTCTGACATGCAAATTAGCCCCGAAAAGCTCAAAAAGTTTCTAACCGATTCCGGTTTGGTCACCGAAAAGAACTGGGATCTGGCCGCGGCCGAGGCCAAAGAAACCGGCCGCCGCGCCGAGGAGGCGCTTTTGAAGCGCAATCTGGTTTCCGAGGAAATTCTGCTTAAAGCCAAGGCTTATCTTTTAGGCATTCCTTTTGTGGATTTGGCCAACGAGGTTATTGACCCCGAACTTTTGCGAATCATCCCCGAAGCCATCGCCCGCCACAACAACATTGCGGCCTTTAGAAAAAGCGGCGGCAACTTGGAAGTTGCCATGCTGGACCCCGATGATCTGCAGACCATAGATTTTATAAAGAAAAAGTCCGGGCTTAACATTCTGCCGCGCCTAACTACCAGAGCATCGCTGGAGTCGGCTATTCGCCAGTATCAAAAAAGTTTGGAGGAGGAGTTTAGCAAGATAATCAAAACCGAATCCTCCTCGGTGGTAAAAGTGGCGGGTGACGGCCAAGCCAATGTCCAGGCCGGTTCCGATGTTGATTTGCAAAAAGCGGCCGAGGAATTGCCCATTGTGCGCATTGTGGAAACGCTCGTCCGCCACGCCATTTTGGAAGGCGCCTCCGACATTCACATTGAACCCGAAGAAAAAGATGTGGTGGTGAGATATCGCATAGACGGTATTCTTAAGGATGTTATGATCCTGCCGCGCCAAGTCCATCAGGGCGTGGTGGCGCGCATAAAGGTGCTGGCCAGCCTTAAGTTAGACGAACATCGCCTGCCCCAAGACGGCCGCTTTAAGATAGAAGCCGAGGGCTACAAGGTGTCTTTTCGCGTTTCCATTCTGCCGGTCTACGACGGCGAGAAAGTGGTTATGCGGCTGTTGCGTGAAGATACCCAAGGCTTTACTTTAGAAAGCTTGGGTTTTCGCGGCCAGGCCTTGGAGGCTGTCCACCGCGCCATCAAACGGCCGACCGGTTTGATTCTGGCCACCGGCCCCACCGGCTCGGGCAAGACCACAACTCTTTACACCGTTTTGGATATTTTGAACACGCCCGAGGTTAACATCTCCACCATTGAGGACCCGGTTGAATACCGCATGCCGCGCATCAACCAGACCCAGGTTAAGCCCGATATTGGTTTTTCTTTTGCTCAAGGCCTGCGCACTTTAGTGCGCCAGGACCCCGACATTATTATGGTGGGCGAGATTAGAGACAACGAAACGGCGGGCTTGGCCATCAACGCCGCCCTGACCGGCCACTTGGTTTTGTCTACCTTGCACACCAACTCAGCCGCCGGGGCCATTCCCCGCCTAATAGATATGAAGGCCGAGCCGTTTTTAATAGCTTCTACTTTGGCCGTGATAGTGTCTCAACGGCTGGTAAGGCAACTTTGCCCCGACAGCCGCACTAAATATAATCTAACCAAAAAAGAGTTGGAGGTATTGAGCCATGAAGTTAATTTGGATAAAGTTTTGGCTACCCTAAAGAAAGAAAAAATAGTTGCTCCCGAGGCCGGTTGGGAAACAATAGATTTTTATAGGCCGCGTGAAAGTGAATCCTGCCCCGATGGCTACAAAAGCCGCATGGGTGTTAGAGAGGTTCTGGAGGTTACGGCTAAAATCAAAGAATTGATTACGAGCTCGGCCTCATCCGACGAAATTCAGCAGGCGGCCGAGAGTGAGGGCATGGTTACCATGCTGGAAGACGGCTTCATAAAAGCCGCCCAGGGCATTACCAGTATAGAAGAGGTGTTGAGGGTGTCTAGGGAATAATCATCAACGAATAACGAATATATTGCGAATAAACGAATAAGCGATCAATCATATGAGTGGCAAGATTATTAGAAGGCCATGTTGACTATAGTTCCGTTGCCTGCTAGTGTAATACCATGACTACAACGACCATTCTTAAAAAAGAATTGAAAGGAATGATCAAGGAAAGCGTACGAGAGGTTATGGGCGAGGAGCAGATGAAATGGAGAGCTTTGTTATTGCCCGCTGTATCAAAAAAGGAGCAGAGGGATATTGAAAGACTCTACGGCAGACCTTCTCACCGCGTCGCCAAAACAATAGACCTGAAACCATGAGTTGGCAGGTCGATTTTTCCAAAGAGGCATTAAAGTTTTTGAATCGCAACAGAATAGCCGAGGCTTTTGTTGTTGAAAAAATAAAAATCGCTTTGATGAAGTTTAGGGGAGAAGATGTAAACATAGACATTAGAAAATTGACTGGTTCTTGGACAGGATTTTACCGGATTCGCTCGGGAAAGATAAGAATTATTGTTGAGTTTCAGTTTGATAACCAGCGAGCATATATTGAACAGGTTGATTGGCGCGGTAATGCCTATAAGTAATGTCTGGAAAAAATGAAAATTATTGTTTACACGCGCTCGACAATCGCACGGCAAGCCCTAGTGCTTGGCACTAGGGAATCAGAGTGCGGTCCTGCGAAGCAGGACATTAACCCGAGCGCCAAGTACAAACGATATCAAGCCCCGCTGCTTGCCAGCGGGGTGTTCCTACGCTGTTGATATGGTAGTATCCATATGCTAGGTTTTAGACAAGCTCAAAAAGAGCCTAAAATCTTGGTTCTTCAAAACTTTTATAGGAGGATACGGCCGTGTTAGAATTTGAACAGCGGCAGATTATCAAAACAGCGCTGCTTTTATCAAAGCGCTTCGGCAAGCAGATTGAAGTGGATTCCTGGCCTACCGAGTTCACTCCGGAGAATCTGGCCAGATGGGAGACGGAGTTCAATCTCAAGCCCGTCTACTTTCCAGACGAGGAAGTCGGTGAAGATCGAAAGCTCGGGAAATGGATCAAGCCCGAGGCGTGGTTCTACAAGAAAATCCGTGAGGGTCAGATTGATTCAGATGCCGCCCGACTTTACAAGGGTTGGTATCTGGCCGATTTCACTCCAGGCGTTGACTACACCGACGGCTCACAGGTATTTCCCAACGACCCCCTCTCCTCCACAATCACCAGATTGCGTGAGGAAGGCAAAGTCGGGAAATACGACAACACCCCGATCGGTTCACGCTTCGCCATCACCAGCGACGAGTGGCGAAATAAGATTTGCCCAGCCGTGGCCGAACATCTCGGCTTCAAACCAGAGCAGGTCCGGCTTGAACGAGCCATTGAGTTCAACATCATCGGCAATCTCTACGACCCCAACCGCGGTAAATTTAACACGTGGGAGTGGTTTGATGATGTTTTTGGGGGCTCCAGCCGTCTGCACGGCGGCAATCGCAGGGATGGCGGTCTGGCCAATGTCCACTACTACTGGCCCTACTCCCACTACGACTATATCGCCGGGCGTCCTGGTGAGTTTCTAAAATATGTTCTTGGTCCATTGGTCTTTGGACCTTGCCCAGTAACTTAACTTAGTTAAGTTACTGGGCTTGGGGCTTCG
>CAZGLK010000026.1:0-10999 GCA_964526375.1 uncultured Candidatus Saccharibacteria bacterium
ACCGGCGGCAAGTGAGCCGTGTATCAACGGAGATGTCAAACGACACCTCCGTTTTAATTGTAGCGTGAGGATTTTGTTTTGGAGACTAAGTCTCCAAAACTAGTCTCTAAAACTAAAAAATGGGGGCGGTCAGTTTTTTTGAGGTCTTTTGGTTTTTGTTTTAAAAAGCGTCCATAGGGCCAGTGGCAGGCCCCAGTTGGCCCAGCTTTCAAAAAATTCCCAGATACTCTGGTTCATTACGGCTTCCACCGCGGCGGTCCATAGTCCCCAAATTATGGCCCAAATCAGCACCGGCCGCAGGGGTTTTATTAAAATTATGGCGGCCACCGCCAAGTCAAGTAAGCCGATTATAAAAAGCAGCCGGCCGGCCAGCTCAACATCGGCGATGCCAAAAGAGCGAAACCAGCCCAGCCAGGTTTCTTCACCTCGCAACGCCAAAACACTGTGCCAGGCGAACTCGGCGGCTACGGCCAGTCTTAAAATCCAAACGGCAAGTTGGCGCAGTTTATTTATAGAGTTACCGCCACCGAAGTCCGACTCCGAAGTCGGACTTCGGTGCTTCGGTGGCGGTGTAATGTTAAAGTGGATTGATGTAAATGTTTTTTAGGTGCCTTTCGGCCTCTAAAACTATTTTCTCCATGGCTGCCACCGCCTCTACCGGATACTGGCCGTTGGCGGTTTCGTCGGAAAGCATTACCGCGTCGGAGCCGGTAATTATGGCGAATGCCACATCGGTAACCTCGGCCCGAGTGGGGGCTGGATTTTTGGTCATGGAGAACATCATCTGTGTGGCGGTAATAACCGGCTTTAGCGCGGCTTTGCACTTTTTGATTATCATGTTTTGAATAAAAGGTATCTGTTCCAGCGGCACTTCGTTGCCCAAATCTCCCCGAGCTATCATTATGGCGTCGGCCTCGTCAATAATCTCATCCAGATTGTCCAGAGCCGCTCGCCGTTCTATTTTAGCTATGACCGGAGTTTTACGCCCCAGTTTTTTTATGTGCCGTTTGATTTCCAGAACATCATTTTTGCCGCCTACATACGACATGGCCACATAATCAATGTTTTGTTCCAGGCCGAATTTAAGGTCTCGCAAATCTTTTTCAGTGATAACTTCAACCGCGCCGGGATCAATATGGTGGCCGCCCTCGGTTTTTAACCGCGGGCCGGACAGGTCTTGGATTATGGGTACTCGGCGGCCGAGTTCCCGCGCCGTTTCTCTGACTGTAGCTATGTAATTGGAGTGTTCCTCGTAAGTGCCCCACGAAAAATTCAGCCGCACCACATCCATTTGCCGCAGCATCATTTGTTTGATAACGGCCTTGTCTTTGGAAACCGGGCCGATGGTGGCCACAATTTGGGCTCGGGAGTAATTCATAGCTGATTAGGCGCTAGCTTTCTAGGAAGCTAGGAAGCTAAAAGCTCTTGGTAATTTTTAGTAGTCTGTTATATTTGGCCACCCTCTCGCCGCCGTGGGGCGCGCCGGCCTTTAGGCCGAAACAGCCAAAAGCAAAAGCCAAGTCGGCCACAAAGTCGTCTGTTGTTTCGCCGCTGCGGTGGCTGGCGACGCATTCAATGTTGTTTTCTCGGGCCAGCCGCATCGTCTCCAGTGTTTCGGTCAACGTGCCTACTTGATTGGGCTTGATGATTATGGCGTCAATGCTTTTTTGCGCTATGGCCATTTTTAATCTCGCGGAGTTACTTACGGTCAGATCATCTCCCACCACACGCGTTTGTTTTTGGGCCAGTAGCTGGGCGAAGTTATTAAAGTCTTCTTCTTGAAATGGGTCCTCAATGGAGAGTATGGGGAAGGAATTCATGATGCTGCTGTAAAGATCGGTAAGCTCGTCGGAGGTATGTTTTCTGCCTTCGAACTCGTATAATCCGTCTTGATAAAAAGAAGAAGCCGCCACATCCAGCGCCAATTTAACTTTATCTGAAAGATTGTTTTCTTCTGTAACTTGCCACAGCAATTCCAGCGGCTTTTTGACGGCGCTAATTGCCGGCACAAAACCGCCTTCGTCACCGAGGTTAGCTGACGAGGTCCCAAAACTCTCCACCAGCTTTTTCTTGAGTTCGTGCTGTATCTTGGTGCCGATTTCCAGAGCCTCACCGATATCTTCCGTCTGCGGCACTATGTGGTATTCCTGAAAAGCCAGTTGGGTTTGGGCGTGTTTACCGCCGTTAATTAGATTCATGTAAAGAAGGGGAGTTGGTCGAGATGGTTTAATCTCGGCCAGCGAGCGTAAATGTTCAAAGACCTCCAGGCCTTTTACATCGGCGGCCAGTTTGGCGCAGGCGATGCTGACGCCAATAAGAGTATTTCCGCCCAAGTTTGATTTGTTGGGCGTGCCATCCAGTTTTAGCAGAATGTCGTCTATCTGTTTTTGGTCGCATGGGTCAAGGCCGGCCAGAGCCGGCGAGATTGTCTTTTCTATATTTTCCACTGCTTTCAAAACGCCCAGTCCGCTAAAACGATTTTTGTCGCCGTCTCTTTTTTCCAAGGCCTCGTGCGTGCCGGTACTGGCGCCGGAGGGCACGGCAAAAGAAGCCGAAATATTTTCGGAAAAAACCGTAACCTCTAGGGTGGGATTCCCCCGCGAGTCCAAAATCTCCCGCGCCTTGATTTGGGTTATTGAGTTACCCATTCTTAAATTATAACACGATTTCTGCCCCCGTATTCAGTTGGCTGGTTTGTGGGATGATTTGGGACTGCCGAGCAGGAAAAAGAGTGCCAGCGGGGCGCCCCAGTTGGCCCATCTTTCAACAAAATCCCAAATTGGTTCACCCACAATAGGGCGCAAAAGAGCGGTCCAGAAACCCCAGGCGGCCATCCAGAGCAAGGCGGGGCGGATTGGTTTTATCAAAACAAGAACTGCGAGAGCGATGTCCATTAACCCGACCGCAAAAAGCAACTGGGCGGCTGTGGTTGGGCTGGAGACGCCGAATTGGCTAAACCAGCCGATCCAGGCCTGCTTGCCTTGAACGGCAAAAATTCCATGCCCCAAAAACTCGCCGAATATGGCCAAGCGCAATACCCATTCTATTTTTTTGTTCATATAGATCAAATAGATCAAACCATTTCATATCATTAACAAACGATCGTACGCTAATGATATAATCTGTTGGTTGGTTGAATTTAGATTTTTAATTTGCCCTCAACTCTTTTTAATAATACCGCATTGGTGGCCACAATTACAGACGAGGCCGACATCAACAGGGCGGCGATTTCCGGCCGCAACGACCAGCCCAGCGAATTGTAAAAAACGCCGGCGGCCACGGGAATGGCTAGCACATTGTAAATAGCCGCCCAGAAAAGGTTTTGTTTCATTTTAACCACGGTTGCTTTACTCAACCGAAGCGCGGCGACGATGTCGTACGGATCGGATTTCATAAGCACAACATTGCCGGTTTCTTTGGCCACATCGGTGCCGGCGCCGATGGCAATGCCAATGTTGGCCTGCGCCAAGGCTGGCGCGTCGTTGATGCCGTCGCCCACCATGGCGACAAATTTTCCCTCATCTTGCAATTTCTTAACCCACTTAGCTTTGTCGGCGGGCAGAACCTCTGCGAAAACGCGGTCAATGCCCAACTCCCGCCCAATCGACTCGGCCACGCCTTTGTGGTCGCCGGTGATCATGATGGTTTCCAAACCCAGGTTCTTAAGTTGGCTGACCGCGCGCGCGGCGGTGGGTCTTAGGGTATCAGCCGCGGCGATAATGCCGGCCAGTTTCTGATCTATACTTATTAAACTGATCGTCTTGCCTGATTGAGTAAGTCGGTCAATTTCGGTCTGGCTGCCGGTAAGATCAATGTTGTTTGCTGCCAGGAATTTGGGAGTACCTACTAAGACTATTTTACCGTTGACCGTTGCTTTTAGTCCCAGTCCGGCCAACGATTCAAAATTTTCCGCTTGGCTGGCCGGTCGTAGGCCGCGCTTTTGAGCCGCTTCAACTATGGCTTGGGCTAGGGGGTGATTGGATTTTGATTCCAAGGCGGCTTCGTAGGCCAGAATTTCGTTTTCGCTAAAGCTATTTAGAGCAACAATATCGGTCACGGCGGGCTTGCCTTGCGTTAAGGTGCCGGTTTTATCCAAAATGATCGCGTTGATCCGCGAGGTGTTCTCAAGCGTCGCCGCGTCTTTAATAAGAATATTGTGCTTGGCGCCAATGCCGGTGCCCACGGCCACCGCAGTGGGAGTGGCTAATCCCAAAGCGTCGGGGCAGGCAATTACAACGGCGGATATGGCAAAAGTCAGCGCCGTCAGCGCTTCCGCGCCAGTGGCAAAATACCAAACCCCAAAAGTGATTAAGCCGGAACCCACGGCCAAAATTACCAGCCAGCCGGCGGCCTTGTCGGCTAACCTTTGGCCGGGCGCTTTGGAATTTTGGGCAGTTTCAACCATCTTGATAATCTGCGCCAAACAAGTTTCTGAACCAACTTGGGTGGCCTTACACTTTAACGGCCAGGTTTGATTGACCCCGCCGCCGATAACTTTGTCGCCCGGTCTTTTTTCTACGGGAATTGACTCGCCGGTAACCAAGGACTCGTCAATGGCCGATGTGCCCTCAATCACCTCGCCATCAACCGGAACTTTGTCGCCGGGTTTGAGTAAGACGATGTCACCGTGTTTTATTTCTGATGTCGGAACAATCAGCTCTCGGCCTTCTCTAATGACGGTCGCTCGCGGCGGTACTAGATCAAACAAAGCCCGCAGAGCATCTGATGTGCCTCGCCGCGAGCGCATTTCCATCCAGTGGCCGAACAAAACGAATGTAACCAGCATGGCCGCGGCGTCAAAAAAGCTGTCTTGGCCGCCGGTTAGCGCCAATCCCAAACTAAAAAGATAGGCGGCCAAAACGCCAACGGCAATCAAGACTGCCATATTCAGTTTTTTGGATTTGAGCGAATAGTAAGCGCCGGTTATAAAAATAGAGCCGGTCCAAAAAACTATCGGTGTGGTTAAAATAAAAAGTAGCCAGTTTGTCCCGATGGGAGAAGGCAAGGCCAAACTCAAAATTTTTTCTCCCAACGGAGAATATAAGACGATTGGCACCGTCAGCAAAAAAGAAACCCAAAACCGCCGGCGCATGTCGGCTTCCATGGCTTTGGCCATGGTCGGATCGCTCATGGCCGCGGAGTGGTCGTGATGGGAATCGGCAGGTTTGTGATGAGCGCGGTGCTCTTTTGAATTATTTCCTTGGCCATGCGCAGCCCCGCACCGATCCGCCTGCTGGCGGATCTGGTGCTGGGGCATGGTGCAGTTGAACATGCCGCAGACGGCGCAAATATTTCCCTCGCCGCCGTTGGCGGAGCGGTTACGATTGTGTTGATTGTCCATGTGCGTCAAAAAGTGTCCAGAATTAAGCATTTCGCAATTCAAAGTTAATATGAGATGGTTTCAAAACTCATTTCTGCTGCAATTTCATCTTTTCGGCTGCGACTTCGTCAGGCTTCGCAAAAAGGCTTTCGCCGTAATTCTATTACGGCTCAATCCTTTTTACTCGCCTGCCTCGTCTCGCCTGAAAAACTGAAATTTCGCCACGAAAGAGTTTTGAAACCATCTCTATCATCGGGCTTTAGCCCGCCATTGTTAACAACCTCTAGACGATCGTTCCAAGGTTGTTAACAATATCGACAACTATCAATAAATCGTAGTTTATTTTGCCGCCCGTAATACCCCACCCCTCGACAAGCTCGGGGCGGGGTCGGGTTCATTTTTTCTTGGATAGTTTGTAGATTGACATTATTTCCCGGGCGGCTTTGGCTTTCCGTCCGGATTTGATTTGACTGACTACATGGGTAGACAAATGGTTTTCCAAAATAAAATCCTCAAAGCTGGACAGGGCCTTTTTAACAGCCAGCGATTGATGGATTACGTCCACGCAATAGGCGTCGGCCAGGACCATTTTTTCCAAGCCCTTAATTTGGCCGGCGGCGCGGCGCAGTCGGCGAACAGCTTGTTTCTTATGGGCGCCAGTCATATCGGCAATGATACCCCTATGGGGTATATTGAGTCAAGCTCAAACTTATCCACATTTAGAGTTTTAGAGATTCGGTCTCCAAAAGTTGCCTAGACTCCGCAGCCGCCGCCTTGGTTTTGTGGCTGGCCTGGTGTGGCAACTTCGGCTTTGATTCTGGCAAAACCGCTGGCGCTGGAAAAATCCTTGCCCATTACCACTTTGGGGCTGACCTTATCCCAGTCGGTATTTTTCACCGCCTTTAAGTAAAGAGCGGTTTGAATGTAGTTATGCGGGAACCAGAAAGAATTGAAAGCAAGGGCTTCGCGGTACAATTCGTCTTCGGTAAGTCCCTGTGCCGCGCCAAGCTGAAGAAGCCCGAGCAACGCTGATCCATGATTGCAATCCTGATAAAAAGTTGAATTGTTGCAACATGGCCGGTAGGCACTTTGAGCGATTTTCGTGACCAACACTTCTTGCTTCGTCGTAAGTTCTACGATTTTGAATTTATTGAAGTAGGCGCCGCCGTTTTCTTCTTTACCCAAATCCCAGCCGCCGGTGGAGGCGAAGTTAAAGAGTGATTTGCCGTTGATGGGGCTTTCTTTGTTTGATAACATGTAGTTTGCAAGTCCCAGCGGCCATAAGAGATTCACATAGTAGTTGGCATTCTGTCTGGTAAGAAGAATTGGTTTTGGAGACGGTCTATCAAGAATATCCTTAAGTTTAGCGGGGAGGCTGCCTTGCTCTTGATAAATCGCTAAGAATTTATTGCGGTCAATCACGCCGTTTTGAGTAAGTTTTACCACGCTGTCGCTAAGCGCGATTTTACTTTGGAATCCTTTTTCGGGCAAAACCTTTGCGGTTACTTCGTCGATGAGCGTCTTGCCTGTTTGAGAGATTTTCGCGCTGTAGGGCGTATTGTCACTGGGATTGACGATACCGCTTTGGCTCAAAGCTTTCGCAATAATCGGTTCGGTTTTGAGCATATTCCAACTGACAAGAGCAAGCACGATAACTGCAGCAAGAAGTCCCAAGAGCCACGGCCGATCCGATTCTTTGAATCGGTGATCCTTCGGCACAGGGCAAGTGCCATCTCCGCCCGCCTGCGCCCCACCTACGCCAAAGGCTTCGGAAGGGCACAGCAAGGCTTCGGCGGGCAGGCACTCAAGTTTTTTAAGGTCTATCCGCGTGAGCCAGATAGGCAACGCCAAAAATCCCACTGATAGAGCTTTAAGCTCAAGGCCTCCTAAAGGAAAAGCCACGAGCCCTCCGGCAATACCTATTGCGGAAAGCAACACCGAACCACAAACCGGGCAAGCCGAGGCCGCGATGGCCACAAGCGAACCCCCGCCCGTTGCGCCTTGCTTCTTTAATTTTGGTTTGCCAAATTTTCTCCAGCGATACGCAAATAAAGCCGCATTTGCGCCGAACAGGATAATTGCCGCAAAAGTCAGGATAACATACGGCCAAAGGTAGGATGGTTGGCTGTAGGTATTTCCGATCAAACTATCAATGCTTGAATTTAAGCGGAGACTCCAGTAGAGAAGGAGGAAAAATGCGAGAGATGCGGTAATGCCGATGAGGCCGTAGAAAAGGCGGGTGTTGAACTTCGTATCTTTGGTTTTATCCTCATCGTTTTCCGCGATGTCATCTTTCGGAACAGCGTGCGCGGTGATTTCGATATTGCAACTTTGATGTTCTTTGCACCATGCTTCGCATTTTTCGGCCCACTCTTTTCCTGCATACTGAAAACCGCACTCGGGGCAAGAAAATAACTTTTCTTTATGGTAAGAAGATTTCATTTTATTTCTTTGTAGGTTATAACAATTTGATCTTTATCGTGCAAAACCGTGTTTTCGTAATCCAGAATCTCTTTGCCATTGATAGTTTCCACGATAGCGTGCTGACTATCAGTTTTGTAATCAAGAATCTGATCTTTGTTGAACGGTTTATTCCAAACCGCAAAGAAATCGGCGAGTGTGAAATCTCTCTGTTCTGGCGACTCAACATGTATCGTTCCGCTTGTATCGTGCGTGTGAAGTGCATTCATGCAGATTGGTTTTATTCCAATATTTGCAGGAATTTCCTCACGTTTGCCATTTATCAAGATTTCAAGATGCGGATGAATGTGAAACTGGGTTGCCATATCAGTAGTACAGGTGAGCGCTACCTCACGATTTGTCCTCGGTGTTGTCGGCCGGGTTCCCAGGTACCATAATCCCCAAACCCCGAGACCGACAAGCACAATGATGGCGAGGGCGATTAATATCTTTTTGTTCATAAAACTATTCATGTAATTTTAATTGTTTAATTAATGTTTATGTTCTTCGTCTCCACCGCAACCATCCGATAAGTTCCAAAGCTCGGTTACTTGCTGGCCAGTGAAGCCATTATTTTTAATGAGGTATTTGCCCAGGCCGCCGTAGACATACCATCTCCAGCACTTGCAACAGCACGGCCCTTTTTCGCTTGAGTTCTGCATGGCGTAGTCGTAGGCTTTTTGCTCATCGGCCGTAAGCTCTATGTCGTAGTAAGACATGAGCTCTTTTGCAAGCCCAGCCTTGATGTCATAAGGATCATCGGGAATCTTAGAGATATTTTGGCTGGGAACTGATTTGAATTTCTCCAATCCTTCAACTTGCTCGCTGTAGCGGTGTAGGCTCATGGGACTACAACAGGAACCCTGCAGGCGGGCATCATCCGGCATATTGGCGATGGAGTCTTTGAAACCGCCAGAGCAAGACGAATTGCCATTTTTGCTTAAGTAGCCAAACCTTGCCGCCAAGGTTTCGTTTACGATACCTCCCGATGTTTCTTTTGAAGAATTGCCCGAAAAATCCAACACTTGTCTTGAGGAGAAATAGAAATATCCCCCAAGAAGGATTGTGAAGGCAAGAATTGTAATTGATAGGTTTTTATTCATAGGCGGATTTTTAAAGAGTTAACAATTTTAGGGCCTGAATTTTTGACAATGAGATGGTTTCAAAACTCATTTCTGCTGCAATTTCATCTTTTCGGCTGCGACTTCGTCAGGCTTCGCCCAGTAACTCAACTAGTTGAGTTACTGGGCTTCGTAAAAAGACTTTCACCGCAGTTCTACTGCGCTTCAAGTCTTTTTGCTTGCCTTCCTCGTCTCGCCTGAAGAACTGAAATTTCGCGACGAAAGAGTTTTGTAACCATCTCAAACCAAAAATCCCTCTTTGGAGAGATTTTTGGGCGCGCGGTTCCAAACCAATTTAACTTTGTTGGTTTTAGAAACGGCGCCTTGAGATGGCCGAGGGACTATTTTCTAATCTGGACAACCAGTGAGTCAGATGAGGGTCCGCAGGCAGCGGTGAGTCGATTTGGTTTATGTAGCTTGAGATTGGCGACGGTGCTAGTCGGTAAGCCAGCGGGAGCATTAGTACCGATGCCAACAGAATCGTCAAACCGAATATCAAAGTGCCAACCAGTCCCGTGGAGAAAGTTTTGAAAGCGTTAAGATGAAACAGCGATGCGGAAACAGGTCCGCTGTTGGGGGGACAGGTAGCGTTGTTGGCCAGTTCAGCCAAACAGCGGCCGTGGTAGCCGGCATGTTCGCCCATGCCCAAAAAACTGAAAACGGCCATGCTCACAAAGCCAACCGTTACCAAGATTGAGAGTGTCTTAAGCATTGATTCAAGCATATCAGCTTGGGCAAACTAGGTCAAAGGTTGGTCTGTACACAGCCCATGCCCGATGGGGTTGCCCCGCGCTATCCCGCCAGGGCGGGAAGTATGGGGTGTAAGGTATAGAACCATAACGGGGTCGTTGACTTTTTAAGCCGGAAAGAGGTATTGTGGGAACAGTTCCTAAAAAACCATGAACTATGAAAACCCCAAATATACGGAGTGAGTCAAGGACGGCGAAGAAACCCAGAAAATAGGAACGGGCCGTAAGTAATGAAAATCCCATTAAAGTGGAGCGAGTCCCGTTAATAGCCTAAGGCTATTAACGGGGCAAGCCGCGAGACGGGAAAATTCCAAAGGGTATAAGCGAGCTATCAAGCTGGAAAATCCCAGGGGCAAGGAGCGAGCCTTTCGCCGGGAAAATCCCATTAATGAAGAGCGAGCCGTGGGTCTCGAAAATGCCGTGTCAGCGGAGCGCGCCGCGGTACTTGAAAACCCCAAAAGATAAGAGCGAGCCGAGATCGGAGAGATACCCATCAAACCGAAGCGAGTCACGGTGGTTGAAAATCCCAAGAGACAGGAGCGAGTCATCGCGAGCAAAAATCCCAAGAAAAAAGAGCGAGCCGTTCCGCTTGAAAATCCCGAGGTCGGGGAGCGAGCTATCCAGAAAGAGAACCCCAGTAGAGATGAGCGAGCCATAGTCGTGGAAAATCCCATGTTTCATGAGCGAGCCAAAGGGTGTAAAAATCCCATGAGATGAGAGTGAAGAGTGAGCCGTTTAAGAAGAAGACCCCATACCTCACGAGCGAGCCGTCAAGGAAGAAAACCCCAAGTGGATGGAGTGAGCCTTGTGCCGGGAAAATCCCATTAATGAAGGGCGAGCCGTTCTTCTTGAAAATCCCATCTTGGAGGAGCGAGCCGTTGGCCATGAAAATCCCAGGTATACGGAGCGAGCCGAAGAATTGGAGAATCCCACATGATGAGAGCGAGCTGCAGATGGGGAAAATCCCACACAAAAGGAGCGAGCCGCTTTTCTTGAAAATCCCATGGTCGGTGAGCGAGCCGTGCTGCCAGAGAAACCCAAGAAAGGGAGAGCGGGTCCCGTCAGTCCGCCAGAGGTGGGCTAACGGGACGAGCCAAGCGGCGTGAAAATCCCAAAGAAATCGAGCGAGCCATGGATTCCGAAAATCCCTGAGACGATGAGCGAGCCAAAGGGTTTAAAAATCCCATGAGAGTCGAGCGAGCCGCGCATTACGAAAATCCCCTTGAGGTAGAGCGAGCCGTTCATGAAGAAAGTCCCATTGTGGACGAGCGCCCAGAACCGTTTCAAAAAAGAGACGGTTCTTTTTTATCCTAAGCTTGGGACAAAACTACCTTGACACAGCAAAGAAC
>CAZGLK010000027.1:0-10757 GCA_964526375.1 uncultured Candidatus Saccharibacteria bacterium
TTTGCTTTTGGCGGGCAATTACATTGGTGTTCTTTTGAGTTAAAATTGCCCCGGAACCAAAAGCAAATGTCTTTGCTTTTGGCGGGCAATTACATTGGTGTTCTTTTGAGTTAAAATTGCCCCGGAACCAAAAGCAAATGTCTTTGCTTTTGGCGGGCAATTACATTGGTGTTCTTTTGAGTTAAAATTGCCCCGGACAATCGCACATCCCGCGCAGCGGGATTGGGACTTGTACCCTAAATAAATGTGATTAGGAATGTATAAATTGCGGCGGTGGCGGAGTGGTCAATCGCATCAGACTGTAAATCTGACGGCTTTATGCCTACGCAGGTTCGAATCCTGCCCGCCGCACATTTTTCTGTTGCACAGTCGCGCGGCAAGCCCTCAATTTTAGAGACTTAGTCTCTAAAACTATTCTATCTTCTTAACACTGTTCGGATTCAAATGGGACAGTAGGCATGCTGCGGCGAGGCCGTGAGGTGTCTCAGAGATTCTTAGTATAAGCATTGATATCACAAAGGTTCTTGGTGTCTTTTCAATATCCATGAATGTCAGATCAAAATTCAATTACAGGAAGCTCCTCATGATTCAGTTGCTCGGTGTTTTGCACGTTGTTGAGGAATACTTCTTTGGATTTTCTGGATGGGCTACTCGGCACTTTGGAACGACGAGTCAGCAATGGTATCTCGTGTCGCATGCGGCTTTGGCTTTAATTTTTGGCACCATCGCTTTCTCGGTATATCGGGGCTCTAAAATGGGTGTCTTTTCTGCGTTTGTGGTTCAAGTAATCATTTTCACCAATGGATTATTTCATATTTTTACCACTCTGTTATGGAGAGAATATTCACCAGGAGTCATCAGTCAAATTGTGGTCATTCCAGTTACCTTTATTGTGTATACCATGATACGTCGGTCGGGGGTGCTTTCCCAAAAAGAGCTCATGCGCTCAACAATTATAGGATATGTGATTTCGATCCTGATTATTTTGAGTTTGTTTATAGACGTTCCGATTTAAATTTGATTGTTTTTTATTTTATGAATTTTATGAAGTCGGACTTCGTAAGTCAAGTTTCAACTGGACAGAATTCAAAACAATTAATTCTTACTGCTTCAGTTAAAAACTCCTATGGTTTTGAATTGGCCTCAACGGTATTTGGGGATAATGTTGGTACTGTAAGAAAGATGAGCTCGACCTTTCAGTTTCTTAAGTAGAATTCCCTTCGTGAATTCTTGGATTTAATGCTGCCAAAGAAAAACTTGTTCCCGTTTTGTCTGAGCGAAGCGAAGTTACAAAACGCAATCCCGCCTTCTGAAAATTTTTGAAATAGGTAGCGGGAAAATTGTTAGCGGTGCGGCTCCGCCGCACCGCTCAAAACCGCAAAAGAACCCATTAAAAACATCGGCTCGAACCATATTTTATAGAAGCAGAAAAGAAAAATTTTCATAAGATTCTATGGACATATATGATTACACTAGAAGATTTTAAAAAATTAGACATTAAAATTGGCAAGGTAGTTTCCGCAGAAAAAATTCTTGATTCTGACAAACTCATTAGATTTATTTTTGACATTGGTGGTGAACAGAGACAGATAATTGCTGGGATGGCAGAATTTTTTCCTGATTTGACTATTTTGTCAGGAAAAGAAATGCCACTTCTTTTAAATCTTGAGCCAAAACAATTTAGAGGCAACACCAGCGACGGGATGATTATTGCGGCTGATGTTGATGGACGACCAGTTTTCCTCCACCCCGGGGAAGAAATACCGCCGGGTAGCATTATCCGATAGAACTTTACTTTCTGAAATTGTTTTAGAGACTTAGTCTCTAAACTAAAACTTAAAAAAATGGGCTAGGTTTGTGGCCTAGCCCATGTGCACGCCGAGTATTGTCGGCGGCGGTTTGGAAATTGTTCTCCTCGGTGCGATGGCGATGTCGGCCGGGATTATCCCGGCTGTTTTCAATTCCGCAACCACACAATCTTCTTCGTCGGGCTCTATTCGTTTCTCGCCCAACAGGATAATCACTTTGTCGTTCACTATCTTCGGCTCATACAAAGACATTCACCTCACCTCCTTTTAGCGCATTCCTTGATATTACCACGCTGGCTTTTGCAGTCAAATATTGCTAGGATTTGATAGTATAGGAACATGTGGTGCCACCCTAGCTCAACGGGCCAAAAGTAAATGTCTTTGCTTTTGGCGGGCGATTACATAAATTAATTCTGATTGAAAATCGCCCGGGGACAGCAACAGTTTTGCCCGACTTCCATTGCGATTTGCCGGAGTAACTCAGCGGTAGAGTAGCTGTTTTGTAAACAGCAAGTCGTGGGTTCGAGTCCCACCTCCGGCTCCAAAGACATGAAAAACATCAAAAGAGAAGATTTGGTTTTAATAACTTTTGTGATTGTTTTTGTTGTTTTTGTTGCCTTTTTGGTTTTTAGGGAGGCCAATCGCAGCAGTTTTGTTTTAGAACGGGAAGATGTTATAAAATTCTTTGCCGAGAATATCGCTCAAGTTTCCCCCGAGCCGCCGGTTTTGGGCGGCCGGTGGGCGGTAAACAGATTCCGTTTTGTTAATCCTGAGCTCCTCGAGTCGAGCTCGGAGTCGAGATTTGTCGAAGGGATTGACACCGATGCTGTTTACATTGAATATGAAGATGGGCACATCGCTCGGGCGTTTTTAATGACGGTCGCGCCGGCGGCCGGGGCCGCGCCCGAATACAAAATAATAGGTTTTTTTGAACCCGGCCCGTTGGGGTATAAATTGATCTCCGGAGAGGATCCGCTTAGAGGTCAGCCGCAGGAGATTTATGAGTATAACGAAACGGGGAGGAAGTGGATTAAAGTCAATTAACACGATGCCAATATACGAATTGATGCGAATGATACGAATAAAACCCATTTGCATAATTCGCATGTCATTCGTTGATTAGCATCGCACTTTGTGAGTCAAGACAATCTAATAAAACTCAACTGCAGCGTTTGTAAAAGAACCAATTACTGGTCGCGCAAAAACAAAAAGAAAGTAACCCGCAAGATTGAATTAAGAAAGTATTGCAAGTGGTGCAAAAAGCAGACACCCCATAAAGAGGGTAAGTAATTTGTTAAACCCTCATGGTTTAACAATGCGGGCGTGGTGAAACGGTATCACAATGGTCTCCAAAACCATTATTCCAGGTTCGAGTCCTGGCGCCCGTGCATGACAATTACTTTGTGCGGCTCAATTAAGTTTATAGACAGCTTGGTCAATATCCAGAAACAACTGGAGAAGATGGGCCATGTTATTCTGATGCCTATCAAAGCTGACGGGGTGGATTATTGGTCGGAAGATAATAGCAGTCGCGTTGAAGCCAAGAAGAAATTTGGGTTTATTGGTGAGCATTTCAAGAAGATAGAGAAATCCGATGCTATTTTGATCGTGAATGTCACAAAAAACGAAACAATCAATTACATTGGCGCCAATACCTTTTTAGAAATGGGTTTGGCCCATCACTGGGGTAAAAAGATCTATTGCCTAAACCCTTTACCCGATCAGACCTACATTAGGGACGAGATTGAAAGCATCGCCCCAGTTGTTCTAAACGGCGATTTGGCTCAAGTTGCTTGAAAGTGAAACGTTCAAAAAACAACCATCTTTTTGCCGACTTCCTTGCCATAGTTTTTGGCATCACTGTGGCCGTTTTTTTGGCCAAAACTGGCCTTTTGGTTGAAGTGTTAACCGCCAGCCGCAAATACGAAATGCTGGCCAGTTTTTTGGCCGGTATATTTTTTGTTTCCATTTTCACGGTGGCGCCGGCCGGGGTCATACTGGCTCAATTGGCCCAAGCCAATTCCATATGGCTGGTTTCTCTTTTTGGAGCCGCCGGGGCCCTCTTTGGCGATTTGGTTATTTTTAAGTTTGCTCGCGACAGATTGTCCCAAGATTTTTTGGAGATAGTCGGGCGAGGCCATAAAGGGCGGCTGCGTTCTTTTTTTAGGCGCAAGGTATTTAGGTGGGTTATGCCTCTTATCGGGGCGTTTATAGTTGCCTCGCCTTTGCCGGATGAAGTGGGTTTGACCATGATGGGCTTGTCTAAAATAAGAACCGGGACATTCGTGCCGCTGGTGTTTGTTTTGGATTTTTTGGGCATTTTGGTTTTGGGCTTGATGGTAAAGGGCCTTCTTTGACCGCGGCCGGCGTTGGTTTGCCTTGTCGTTGGCCCCACCTTGGCCTAGTTTCATAGTCTAGACTATGAAACTAATTGGATAATATGAGAGAGCTGGTTGATTCTTTAATATCACGAGGGTATCTAAAGTCGCCGGCGATTATAGCGGCTTTTAGAAAAATTGACCGCAAGGATTTTGTGCCGGAGGCCATGCAGGCTTGGGCTTATCTGGACCAGCCCTTAAGCATCGGTCAAGGTCAGACCATTTCCCAGCCACTAACCGTGGCTTTTATGTTAGAATTATTAGAGCCGGCTCACGGTCAAAAGATACTTGATGTTGGCACCGGTTCGGGCTGGCAGGCGGCGCTTTTGGCTGAAATAGTGGAGCCACAAGGTTCGGTTGTCTCAATCGAGCGTATTAAAAGCTTGTCCGACTCTGCCCGGGAAAATCTGGCAAAGTTTCGGTTCGGTAATTTTAAGCTGGTTGTTGGTGATGGCAGCCGGGGTTACCAAGAGGAGGCGCTGTACGATCGCATTATTGCCGCGGCCAGCGCCGGTTCAATCCCTCAAGCTTGGCGGGATCAGCTCAAGCCGGGTGGTGTGATTGCTGCTCCGGTGGGCGGGTCTTTGGTAAAATTAACCAAGGTGAGCGCCGGTAAATTCAAGGAAGAAAATTACCCTGGTTTTGCGTTTGTGCCCCTCATCGTAGACGCGGACTCACGCTGACTATACGCCGACGAACGCTGACAATGTTTACAGATGGCTAGAGTGATAAAATTCAAACAGCGGCAGATTTGGCTGATTGTATTTATCGGTCTTGTTTTTTATTTATGGTACCAGCTGGCCTGGCCGCAGTTTTTTGGTTCCAAACCCCGCTCGGTAACCGTTGAGCAGGGCGACTCTTCTTTAACAATCGCCAACAAGCTGAAATCGGTTGGAGCCATAAAGAATCGTCTGTTCTTTTTTGTGTCGGTGTGGTGGCACGACGGCTTGGATTTGTTGAAGGCCGGCCAATACGCTTTTGACGGCGGCTCCACCTTAGGCACGATAGTTAAAAAGCTGATCGGCGGCGATGTGAAGGTGGATGATATAGTGGTGTTGATTCCCGAAGGTTTTAACTTGCAAGAAGCGGGGGAGCGTATTCGCGCCGCCGGTTTTACCAAGGCCGGCGATGTTTACTTGGGAAGTTTCAAAGCCGCGGATTTTTATAAAGATTTCCCCTGGCTGGAAATGCCCACCAACAAAAAGGGCTCTTTGGAGGGTTTTATTTTCCCCGACACTTACCGCTTTGACCGGTCGGTTACGCCTTATCAGATCGTGGCCCGAGCGCTTAAAAATTTTGAAGTTAGAACCGCGCCTTTAAGAAATCAGCTCACGCTTAAAAACAGGGATTTCTATAAAATTTTAATAATGGCTTCCATTTTGGAAAAAGAGGTCCCGCACGAGGACATGCCTTTGGCGGCGGGGGTGTTGTGGAAAAGATTGGAGCTGGGCATGCCCATGCAAGCTGATGCCACTTTGGTTTACGCTTTGGGACGACCCATTAGACGATCCGATACCACTACTCTGGACTCGGCCTACAACACCTACCTCTACAAAGGCTTGCCGCCCACGCCCATCTCCAACCCCAGTATAGAGGCAATAAAAGCCGCGCTGGCGCCTCAAACCAGCAGCTATCTTTATTACTTAACGCGCGGCCACGACGGCCAGACGGTTTTTTCTAGAACTTTAGAGGAGCATAATCTGGCCAGAGCCAAATATTTGCAGTTTGGTTACTAGCATCATTGGACTTATACGGCTATAAGCTCTATAATTGTATTGAATTATGCAGTTAAGCGATGTCAAATTGAGAACTCTTTCCGAAATTACCCGTGATATGGGGCAGGTATTCTTTGCTTCCGTGTTTGTGGGGCCGCTGGTTTCAGTTGGAGAAATAAATTGGTTTATTGTGGTTGCCGGCTTACTGTCGTCTTTTCTTTTTTGGTTTTTTTAGCTTATATCTATCGACGTAGAGTATGACTGGTGTTTACGAAGCTTTAGCGAATCTTTATATAATTGGCGCTCTTCTCGCCATTGCTTTGGCGGTTGTGCTTTTGGCGGCTAAGAAACACGAATAAGATTATGATTAAAATTTACGTACTTTGGACCCTTTTGGCTATAGCTTTAGTTTTGGTGATTTTGGTGGCCAGAAAATATAATGATTAAAATCACGAAGGTGAAGATTTATACCACCCCAACCTGCGCGTTTTGTCATGCAGAAAAGGAATTTCTAAAGGAGCACAATATTACTTTTGAAGAGTTTGATGTGGCTTCCAATGCCTCGGCTCGTGAGGAGATGATTCAAAAGACTGGCCAAATGGGCGTGCCGGTTAGTGATATTGATGGTACAATTGTAGTAGGGTTTGACAAAACAAAGTTGGGTCAATTGTTAGGAATTAGTTAATGCGATGCTAATAATGCGAATTCATCCGAATGATGCGAATGGTTTATTTGTATAATTCGTATGACGTTTGTAGATTGGTATCACATCTATATGATTAAAGCAGGGGTAGGCATGAGCCAAAATTTAGCGGATCATAAGCAATCTGCCATCGGCGCGGGCCGAGAGGCTTTAAACAAACTGGCCGGTCTAGAGCCGGAAATCGTTTTTGCTTTTGCGTCAATAAAATACAATCAAGAGGAGGTTTTGGCGGGATTGAGCAGCGTTTTTCCAGATACCATCATTGTAGGGGGTAGTGCTGCCGGTGAGATTACCTCTTGGACAACTGCGTTTGATGCGGTTAATGTGATGGCGATTGCCTCGGATCAGATTAGATTTGCCGTGGGTCTGGGAACGGGGGTGGCGAGTGATAGTTTTAAGGCCGGAGTAATGGCCGCGCAAGACGTTATTAAAAATAACGGTGGATCAAAACCCGATCTTTTTATCATGTTGCCTGATGGTATGACTGGTAACGGGGCTGATATTGTGGAGGGCGCTAAGTCGGTCTTAGGCGGCAACTTCCCGATCATCGGAGGTTCATTGGGTGATGATTATCTTTTTAAAAAAACATATGAATATTATAACGGTCAAATCTTAAGTGACAGCCTGGTTGGTGTTGGAGTTTCGGGGAATTTTGCTTATGGCTTTGGGATTAGGCATGGCTGGGACCCAGTGGGGTTGTCGCTAAAAGTGACTAAAGCCGAAGGGGTTTGGCTCAAAGAGATTGATAATAAACCGGCTCTTAAGGTCTATGAAGATTATTTTGGTAAAGATTCGGCTGAATTAGTTAAGGAGCCTTTGGCGCGAATGGCCTATACCTATCCTTTGGGTATGGCGGTGGAGGGAAGTGACGAGATGCTTATTCGTGATCCAGTGGTGGCTAATGAAAAAGGAGAGATCTCTATGGCGGCAATCATTCCGGAAGGCGCTACCATCCGGTTAATGATTGGAGATAGAGACAAAGCCGTAAAGGCCGCCCAGACCGCGGCTGAAATTGCCTTGTCACAACTAGAGGGTCGGCCGCCCAGATTCATACTTATGTTTAACTGCATGGCTCGAAATAAACTGCTGGGGGTGCGTTGTAACGAAGAAAACCAAACAGTTCAAAATGCAATTGGCCAGGATGTGCCCATGATGGGATTTTATACCTATGGCGAGCAAGGTCCGCTTTTAGGCAAAAAAGGCACGCCGGCTTATTTTCACAATGAGACCATGACCTTGTTAGTGGTGGGTGAATAAGAATCTGTTGGTGGGGTGTGTGTTGAGGCTTAGATAAGGCCGAGCCTTGCTGAAAAATGAAATTAATTTTTTTAGCAACTTTAGTGCTTGAGCTGACATTGGCGGTCAATGTTTTAGCGCTTGATAAATCGCCGGCTCACGGTGGGCCGGTCCAGGGGGTTGATGGTGTCGCGGCTAGCTTAATTCGGTATCTACAGGATAGCGGGCTTCGTGGCCAGCACATGATTCTTTTTGGGGTAAGTTTGTTGCTGGTGGTTGTTTTTGGTGCTTTCTTGTTTTTAGCCAAGAATCGTCAGTTGCGACGTATCGAAAATCTTCAGCGGCAACAAATTGCAGAATTGGATCGTACCTCCAGAACATTAGTGCGGCGAGATTTTGAGTTGTCCCAGACTTTAGAAGCCTTGCGGCTAATGGATGAGTCCAAGAGTCATTTTGTGGCAGTGGCGGCCCATCAGTTGCGTACCCCCCTTTCGGCAATTAAATGGACTTTGAAGTTGCTTTTAGATGAAGACCTGGGCGCAATTAGCCCCAATCAACGAGAGTATATTTCTTCGGCTTACCAGACTAATGAACGGATGATTCGTTTAATTAATGATCTTTTGGATGTGGCGCGGATTGAGGGCGGCCGGTTTGAGTTTGTGTTTTTGGCGCAAGACCTAGCTAGTTTGATTGAGGAGGTGGTCTTGTCGTTTAAGATATCGGCCCAAAATAGAAATATTAATTTAACTTTTACCAAACCGCCTCGCCCTCTTTCGCCGGTAGTAATTGACACAGAGAACATACGAACGGTTTTGGAAAATCTGCTGGAAAATGCCATAGAATACACTCCAAGCGGCGGTCGAGTGGCTGCAGAATTAAGGGAGGAAGGCGGCTTTTTGAGAGTCGCTATTACGGATAGTGGCATCGGGATTGGCCCGGAAGATCAAAGTCAGCTTTTTAATAAATTTTACCGTTCGGGTTCGGCGGTCAAGATGTTTCCCAATGGCACTGGTTTGGGACTGTATATTTGCAGGGAAATTATTCTTAGACACGGCGGCAGCATTGAGGTAAAATCAGAAGTAGGCCAAGGTAGCACCTTTAGTTTTACTTTGCCTAGGAAAAATTTACAATGAAATTGAATATATTAGTTTCAAGTTATTAGTTCTTAAAACTAAATTCATGCCCAGAATACTTATTGTAGAGGATGATCCCATTTTACTAGATGCCCTTAAGCTTAAATTAACCAAAGCGGGTTACGAGGTTTTAACTGCCAGAGATGGCCAAGAGGCACTGGAAAAAATTAAAACCAAGCCGGATGCAATTTGTTTGGATATTTTGCTGCCCGAAAAATCAGGCATTGAGGTTATGGAAGAAATTCAGCATGACCCGGAGTCAAAATCCATACCCATTATTATTGTTTCTAATTCTGGTCAAAAAGTTGAGATTGAAACGGCCATGAAGCTGGGTGCTAAAGATGTTTTGATTAAAGCCAATTTTACTCCTCAAGATGTGCTGGATAAACTGGCTAAATACGTCCCAGCGAGGGCTGTTGTGGCCGGGGGTGAGGAAGGTTCAGGCGCCTCGCCTACTTCCTTGGAGGCAGTTCTGGCGGTTGAGTCTAGCGGAGCAATACTGGTGGTAGAAGACGATCCTTTTTTATGCAAACTTCTAATTGAAAAATTAGCCAAGGAGGGTTTTAATGTAGCCGAGGCAACTTCTGGCAAAGAGGCTCTAGATTATCTACAAACTAAAAATCCGTCTTTGGTGTTGTTGGACTTAATGCTGGCTGGAGAGATTGATGGTTTCGGGGTACTGGCCGAAATAAAGAAAGGGGCGGCCTTACAAGCTATCCCCGTGATTGTACTAAGCAACTTGGGAGATAAGGAGAATATTGAGCGAGCTATGTCGCTGGGAGCAAAGGATTATCTTATTAAAGCCCATTTTGTTTTGGATGAGATTATAGCTAAGATCCGCAAATATGTATGATTTGGTCATTGTAGGTGCTTCAGCGGCCGGTCTGTCTGCTTCCGTCTATGCGGCTCGGCGGCGGCTTAATTTTAAGATAATAACCGGCGACATCGGCGGCGAGGTGGCCACTTCGGGCGAAATTGAAAATTGGCCGGGAGTGATTCATACCACTGGCATTGAATTGGCTGACCAATTTAAGGCGCATGCTCTAACCAACAAAGTGGTTATTGAGGAGGGTAAATGGGTGAAACAGTTGGCCCGCGAGGGCAATTTTTTTGTGGTCAGCGGCAATAGCGCCGACGGCTCCAGTTTTCAAGATAAAGCCAAGGTGGTCTTGATAAGCACTGGCGTGCACCCGCGCGAGCTTAATGTGCCGGGCGAGAAAGAATTTCGCAACAAGGGTTTGTCTTACTGCACGGTCTGCGATGGGCCTTTGTTTGCCGGGCAGATAGTGGCAACCATCGGCGGTGGTAACTCGGTTTTGGAATCGGCCATAATGCTGGCGGGTATCGCCAGCAAGGTTTATGTGGTAAATAAAAACCCAAAGTTTAAGGGCGAGCAGGTGCTGATTGATAAAGTAAGTGGTCTCGCTAATGTGGAGATAATTTACGAGGCCATGACTCAATCTATCTTGGGAGATAAATTTGTAAAAGCTTTGGAGTATCGGGATAAGTCCGGCCAGGTCCGTAAACTGGAGGTGGGCGGGGTATTTGTTCATATTGGGCAAACCCCCAACAGTTCTTTTGTGGAGGGGGTTGAACTTAATGAATTTAAGGAAATTAAAGTTGACTTGGTTGGCCGCACCAATATGCCGGGTTTATTTGCCGCCGGCGATGTTACCAACATGCCCCATAAGCAAATTGTTATTGCCGCCGGGCAAGGAGTGGCGGCAGTGCTAACGGCGGTGGAGTATCTAAATAGAAATCATTGATATTTTGCCAAAAAATCC
>CAZGLK010000028.1:0-9793 GCA_964526375.1 uncultured Candidatus Saccharibacteria bacterium
TTTTGTTTGCTAGAGTAAATTATGATAAATCACGAATTTACGAATTCGTATGTTCGGAAAGATTCGTAGATTCGTTACCTTAGACAAATATGGCACACACCAAAGCTACGGGTTCAACCAGATTAGGCCGGGATTCGCGCTCCAAGCGATTGGGCGTGAAGCTTTACGGCGGCCAGGCGGCCCAGGCCGGCAATGTTTTAATAAAACAGCGCGGCAGTAAGTTTTGGCCGGGTCAGAACGTAAAAAAGGGCGGCGATGACACCCTTTACGCTCTCAAGGCCGGAAAGATAAAATTCACCACCAAAGTTAAAACGGACTTTACCGGGCACAAAAAGTTGGTGAAGGTGGTGAATGTTGTATAAACTTTTAATCAGTTTGCTCAATTTGCACAAAAATCAAATCCTATCATTATCATACGATCGTATGTTAATGATAGGATTTAAAGTAATTGGGTAACTTGGTAATTTAATAATTTGGTGATTAGAAAACCGCCCAATCAATTACCCAGTTACTTAGTTACTCAATTACTTCTTGACCCTCCTCCACCACCACAATTTTTATTTGCGACTCCAAGCCGTGAGGCAAACTGACAGCAACCTGATACTCCCCCGTTTTCTTAATCGGCTCGGTTATGACTATCTGATTTTTGGCGACATTAAACCCCAACTTCTTTAAGATATCGGCAATCTGAGACGCCGACACGGCGGCATAACCCTTGCCGCCCACGGACATTTTTACGGGCACCTCTACCTCCAAACCTTCCAGCTTGGCGGCCAAGGCTTCGGCCTGGACCAGCTCTTTCTCGGCGGCCAGTTTTTGGGCCTGGCTTTGTTTTTCCAACTCCAAAAGCGCGCTGGAAGTTAACACCTTGGCGTAGCCACGCGGAAAGAGGTAGTTCTTGGCATAGCCGGGTTTCACATCTTTAACCTCCAGCCTGCGGCCAAATTTGGGAATATCAGCAAGTAATATTACTTTCATGTATAACCAAAAAATAATTACTCAATTACTCAATTACCTAATTATAAAAATCATTAAATCAGTAACTTAGTAACTAAGTAATTAGGCAATTATTTGCTCAAGGAAGAAACTATCTCCAGGGCTTTCTCCAACTGCGGGTCTTTCAGGTTCTCAATGTCGTCTTTGCTCATTTCAACTTTCATATCCGGCTCAAGCCCATCGTTCATTATGGATTTTTTGGAGGGCGTCAGCCATTTGGCAACCGTCACCTTTAAGCTGGTGCCCTTGGCCAGATCAGTCAGCTCCTGCACCGAACCCTTGCCGAAACTCTTAACGCCAATCAGCTTTACGCCGCGAAGATCGCGCAGGGCCCCGGCCAAAATTTCCGAAGCCGAAGCCGAGCCTTCGTTAATAAGCACCACCACCGGCACATTTTTTAAAACCCCGTTGCCCGAGGCTTTGTATTCTATTGTTTTGCTGTCGCCAAAGTCCTCAATGGCCACCACCGAACCGGCGTCCACAAACCAGCCGGCAATATCCTGCGACACTTCCAAAAAACCACCGGGGTTATTTCTTAAGTCCAGTATAATCCGATCAGCCGGACTTCGCAAAACCTCAATCATTTTACGGCGAAACTCCGAGGGCGCCGTTTGGCCAAAGTTAAAAAGCTGAACATAAGCAATTTTGTCGTTCTTGATCTCCCACTTGATGGTAGGAATTTTTATATTGTCCCTGACGATGCTGATCTCGCGCAGTTCCTCTTCTTGGAGCCGGCTCACGGTCAACTTAACCGTTGTACCTTTGGGACCGCGAATCAAGCTCACGGCCTCGTTTAAGGTCAAATCAGCGCTGGGCTTGTCGTCTATTTTTAAGACCTTGTCGCCGGCGCGCAAACCGGCTTTCTGGGCCGGCGAATCCTCTAAAGGGGAAATCACGGTCAGCACTTCCTTGCGAATGCCAATTTCGGCCCCAATGCCGCTGAACGAGCCCGAGACGTCATCTTGAAATTGCTTGGCTTCCGGCGGCTTCATAAAAACCGTGTACGGGTCTCCCAGTGACTTGACCATACCCTCTATGGCTCCAAAAAGCATCTCCTGCTTGTTTATATTGGCGCGGTCGGCGTATTTTTCTTGAACCACCTTCCAGGCATCCCAAAATAAACTGAAATCAATGTTATCGGGCTGGCCCAAAGTTTTATTGCCCACGCCGTCTATGGCATAAATGGAAGGTATCTGGCTTTTGCCGTAAACCAAGCCGCCGTAAAAAGCCCCGCCGGCCAAAACCAGCACCAGCGCCGCCAAGCCAATTGTCGTTCTAACGCGATTGGACATTAATTTTTGGTATGCTTTCTTAAATTAAAAAAGTAGAGCCAGACTAAGCTTAGCACTAGGGATAGGATAAAGTAGAGAATATACATGGGTTAAATTCAAAAGTCAAAATTCAAAACTTAAAAGTTCAAGTAAAATCTTAAAGAAATGCCAAATATCAAAGCTCAAATGTCAAATCAAATCCAAAGCCCAAATGATGAGATTGTTTTTTGATTTTGGATTTTAGTCATTGATTTGAAATTTGGATTTTGAGGTTTGGATTTTCGCACGTCCGCCCTGCAGGAGTCGGTCACAACTCTCGCCTTCGGCGAGGTCGCGATCCCGCCTCGCGTCCCGCCTGCGGCGGGACATGCTCCGGCTTTCGACTCCTGACGAAAGCAAAGCAGTTTGCTTTCTCCGGTCGGCCACTCACTTCGTTCGTGTCCGCCCTGCAGGAGTCGAACCTGCGACCATCTCCTTAAAAGGGAGCTGCTCTACCAACTGAGCTAAGGGCGGCGGACAAAACAAATCATAACCGATAACCGAATTATCGGCAACTGATGGTTGGAAACTTGGAAATGGAAACGAAGTTTCCAACTTGGAAACTTCGTTTCCAAAGGGGGGATTCGAGGATCATCTCAAAAACAAAAACCCCGCTAAGGGCAAGGCCGCCCAGACCGCCCGGCTAATGTCGCCTGAAAATAAATGATTGACCAGTTCGGCTTTTTTAAAATATCAACATTCGAAACCTCCAACAAGAGTTTTCTCACACAGTCTTTAGCGTTCGCTTACTTTGTCTTCCAATTTCTCCAAAATAAAAGTTTTCTCAAGGTGGCTCATGTTTGAGAGTTCATTCAGTATTTTAGTTTTTGCCGGCCAATCATTGGGAAATTGATTCAACGATTGTTTTATTCTCTCATCAGTTTCCGGGTGCTCCTCGCGGACTAAGTATCCATGTCCGCGCAGCCACTCCTTAAAAGCTAAAGGAAACAAGGGATCGGTCTGCCTGATGGGTTCTTTAATAATCACGCGGCCTGAATCAGTCTCAATATCTCTAAGTCTGATAATCCCTTTTTCCAGGGACTGGCGCACAAAATCAGCTAGTTCATCGTCAAAACCATTTTGCCAAACTGGCGCATTGCTGGCATCAAAATCCAGCGTCCCAAGGTATTTATTGTTTCTTAAAACACTAATGGTCATAAGCGTAAAATAACTTGTGTCTGGCCTCAAGCGTTTCATCTAAATCAAACTTCGGGTCTTGTTTTTTTATCATGTCATCAACTATTTCCCAATCTTTGACGTTTAAGCTGTTGGGGTCGGAAAAATACTGCTCGCATATTTCCGCCCAATATTCTGTAGCCTTGTTATAGTTTTCCAACTGCCCATCTTCGTTATTTATAGACTCAACGTAATTTGACATATACCTATCGCCCGCGCGCAACCTCTTGCTAATAGACAGCAATAGGTCCATTCTCTCTTCGGTATTCATTTCGTTGTCTGTTTTCCAAGAATTAGCGTGCGCTATTTCATGGCCAGCTACGCGTAAAATGGTGGGCAAAGATGACTCCTTGCTTATTGAGTGAAAAACAATACGTGCTTTTTCTTGCTGACCGCCATGGTAGCACGACGCAAAAGCCTCTGTGCCTTTAGTTAATCCATAATCAGCCCGTATTTCCTCTGCTTCGTTTGATTGAGTAATGCTAGCGACTTCACCTTCTACAAAAGAGCGGGGCAGACATTCTCCAAAGTATTGCCCCAAAGATTCTTGGCTAATGATTCTCTCTGCCTTAGCGCCTCTGTTGACAACAAAATCAGACACAGACATTGGTTTATTTTCTTGCTCCTGTTTGTTCCGCATTTCAGCCCCTTCCTCAATATCCTCAATCTTTCTTTTGCTTTCAAAAAAGGCGAACTCTTCCCGCTCTTTTTGGGCTTCTTGTTTTTTGGCTTGCCATTCTTCCGTTTCAGATCTAAAATTCAGATCGGATTCAACATGCTCACCGAACAACAACTTCAATTCCTGCATCTTTCCTCCAAGAGATTTTTGCGCCTCAAGTTTTTTGTCAATGTACTCCTCTTTCTTTCCAATCTGTCCGTATTCCTGAACCTTTTGTTCAGCATGCCAGACAAACGAGGCAATTTCCAAGGCAAAGCCGACAATAAGAGCACGGGCCGCGGGGGAGGTCTCCCGCAAGGTTTGGAGTAGACTCTTTTCCTCTTCACGATTTCTATCTCCTTTGGTAAGACCTGCGCCTTGTTGTTCCGGATTAAATCCTAGCATCTCCATAGATTACTTTGAATTACGAAACAACAATTTGTCATCCTGACCCCGACATCAGTCGGGGGAAGAATCTTTGGCGAATGTCGGCAGTTGCTCACATTCGTGGGAGATTCTTCCCCTTCGCTTTGCTCAGGGTCAGAATAACAGATTGGGGAGTTTCGTAATTCGCAACTTTAAGAGAAGGTTTCTATTTCCAGCGATCGCTGGAAATAGAAACCTTCTCTGGGAAAGATAAGTGGGAAAGATAAGAGAAAGGAGAAATGAGACTACCTCAAAAACAAAAACCCCACCAAGGGCAAGGCCGCCCAGACCGCCCGGCTAATGTCGCCTGAAAAAAGTTTGCTCACCAATTCCACCTGGTTCAAAATATCCACATTGGTTACAAAGTTAAGGGCACTGGAGACCAAAAACCCCCAAGTGATTACGGCCAAGAGCAGCGTTTTTATGCGGCCGGTGTAATCGCCGCCGCTGTTTTTGTAAAAGTGCTTGGCAATGGAAGAGATCAAAATCAAATAAATTACCGCTACCGCCCCCAAGAACACCCAAACATTATTGCCCATTCTTAAGGCCCACTCAAACGGCAGAGCCTGGTATAAAGCCGTAACCACATAAACAGCCAGGGCCAAAACAATAATTTTGCGCCGCTTAAGCACAGCCGCCGCGCCCAAACTTAAAACGGCAAAGGCGATAATAAACCAGACATCCGCCTTTTGAGCGCCGGCAAACAAGCCGTCAGCTTTGGCATTGATGTCGCGAGCAAAATCGATTAAAGAGTTAAGAATCTTGGACACAATTAATCAACGAATAACTAATCAGTGCGAACAAACGAATAAGCGAATTCGTTTATTCGAAAATTCGAAAGAAATTCGTTATTCGCTGATACTATTATATCTCATCCCCCAGCTCTTCTAACAGCTTTCGGGCTCGGGGCGAGAGTTTCTTTGGCACTCTTACATTTATTTTAACATACTGATCACCCCGGCGGCTAGCCGAAAAAGGCATGCCCTTGCCTTTTAACTTAAACACCGTACCTGACCCTGCACCTTCGGGTATTTTGAGTTCTACATGAGTGTCTATGGTTTTAACATTGATGTTGGCGCCCAAAGCCGCCTGGGAAAAAGAAACATCCAGCTGGCTGTAAAGATCAGCCCCCTTGCGTTCAAAAATAGGGTGGCTTTTCACCACAACCCTAATTTCCAAATCCCCGGCCGCGCCACCGCGAACGCCTTCTTCTCCCTTGCCGTGCACGCGCAAGAGGCCGCCTGATTCTATTCCCGCCGGGATGGGAATGGAAAGTTTTTCTATTTTTCTGACCCGGCCCTCACCTGAACATTCGCCGCAGGATTGTTCGGGATACTCACCTTCGCCCTGGCAGGTAGGGCAAACCGTAGAGTGTGAAAAAACGCCGAAAAGAGTTCTTTGGGTTTTTCTTATCTCGCCCTCGCCGCCGCAGGCCTTGCATTTTATTCTGCCAGTTCCGGGTTCACAACCCCTGCCCTCGCAGCGGTTGCATTTTACCAGTTTGCGCAACTCAATATCCTTAACCACTCCCCGAAATGCCTCTTCTAAACTTATTTCCAAAGTTACGCCAATGTCACGGCCGCCTTGAGCCGCTTTACGGACGCGATGTCCGCCGCGGCTGGAGAAAAAGTCACCCAAGATATCGCCCAAATCAAAATCTCCAAAATCAAAATTAGAAGAAAAGTCAAACCCCGGCTGGCCGCCTTGGGCGGAAAAACCGGAGCCGTCAAAAACTTGCCCAAACTGATCGTACTGGGCCCGCTTCTCGGGATTGCCCAAGATCTGATAAGCTTCGTTGACTTCTTTAAACCTGGCTTCATCGCCGCCGCGATCGGGGTGATACTGGTGGGCCTTGTGACGGTAAGCCTTTTTGACTTCGTCTTGCGAGGCCTTGCGGTCAACTCCTAAGATGTTGTAGTAATCTTTGGACATAGCGACCACCAAATTACTAATTCCTAATATCTAATTTCTAATCAATTCCCAATATCTAATGACCAATTTTTAAATTAGATATTTAGGCATTAGACATTTTATTAGAAATTAGAAATTGGTAATTGGACATCTACTTCTCCTTAAACTCTCCTTCCTCCGCCCCAGCATCTTTTTTATCATCCCCATCCGATTTTTTATCGGAGCCGTCAGCCGGCGCTTGTTTATACAAATCCGCGCCGATTTTCTGAAGAGCCTGACTTAATGTTTCAGTTTTAGATTTAAGTTCCGCCATCTCGGCCGAATCCTTGGCCTGCTTGAGTGTTTCAATACCCGCCTCCACTTCTTTTTTAACATTGGCTGGAACTTTATCGCCTAAGTCCCTTAGGGTTTTCTCGGCAGTATAGATCAAGCCCTCGGCCCCAATTCTGGCCTCCGACAACTCTTTTCTGCGAGTATCTTCTTGAGCATGGGCTTCGGCCTCACGCTTCATGCGCTCTATTTCTTCTTTAGAAAGGCCCGAGGAGCCTTCAATGCGAATGGATTGGCTTTTGCCGGAAGCCTTGTCTTTGGCCGAAACCGAAAGTATGCCATTGGCGTCAATGTCAAAAGCGACTTCTATTTGAGGCAGGCCGCGGGGCGAGGGCGGAATGCCGTCTAAAATAAACTTGCCCAGAGTTTTGTTGTCGGCCGCCATGGGCCGCTCACCCTGCAGAATATGAATTTCCACCTGGGGCTGATTGTCGGCCGCCGTGGAAAAAGTTTGAGTTTTAGCCGTGGGAATGGTGGTGTTTTTGGCAATCAGCACCGTCATGACGCCGCCCAAGGTTTCTAAGCCCAAAGACAAAGGCGTAACATCCAAAAGCAAAACATCCTTTACATCGCCCTGCAAAATGCCGGCCTGCACCGCCGCGCCCAGCGCCACCACTTCGTCGGGGTTGATGTTCTTGTGCGGCTCTTTGCCAAAAAGCTTTTTAACCGCCTCCTGCATGGCCGGCATGCGGGTTTGCCCGCCCACCAAAATAACCTCGTTGATTTCGCCTAGCTTAAAGCCGGCATCCTGCACAGTATTGCGGGTATGCTCTATGGATTCTTCTATTTCCGGCCGCACCAAGTCCTCCAGCTTGGCCCGCGTAAAGCGAATCAAAAAATGTTTGGGGCCGTTGGCATCGGTGGTAATGAAAGGAATGTTGATCTCGGTTTCCAAAACCGACGAAAGCTCATGCTTGGCTTTCTCGGCCGCTTCTTTTAGCCGCTGCAAAGCCAAAGCATCTTTGGAAAGATCCAGACCCTGATCTTTTTTAAACTCGTCTATTAGATGGTGAATTATTTTCTGGTCAAAGTCATCGCCGCCCAAGTGGGTATCGCCGCCCACCGCTTTTACTTCAACGGTATCTTGAGACACTTCCAAAACCGAAACATCAAAGGTGCCGCCGCCAAAATCGTAGACCACTATTTTTTCCTCTTTCTTTTTATCCAAACCATAAGCCAGCGCGGCGGCAGTAGGCTCGTTCAAAATCCGGCGCACATTAAGCCCAGCGATCTCACCCGCCTCTTTGGTAGCCTTTCTTTGGGCATCGTTAAAGTAGGCTGGTACGGTTATAACCGCTTCGGTTATTTTTTCGCCCAGTTTGTCTTCGGCGTCATGCTTTAATTTTTGCAGAATCATGGCCGAAACCTCCTGCGGCTTGTACCAACGCGCCTGGCCCGAACTTGCTTGAGGGTCGGCCATTTTTATTTCCACCGAGTCGTCACCGGCGGCTCTAATTTCGTAAGGCAATAATTTTTTGTCCCGCTGGACCTCGAGGTCGTCGTACTTGCGCCCAATCAGCCGCTTAATGGAAAATAAAGTGTTCTGGCTGTTGGTAACTGCCTGCCTTTTGGCCAGAAGACCCGCTATCCTCTCACCCGTTTTTTGAACGGCCACAATGGAGGGCGTGGTGCGGTTGCCCTCTTTGTTTTCAATTATTTTCGGCTCACCGCCAACCACCACCGCCATGGCGGAGTTGGTAGTGCCAAGGTCAATTCCTAGTATTTTGCTCATAGTATTTTAATTTTATTAAATTAGTTACTGTTCAGGACATTACCCGTAACTAAATGAATGACAAATTTCAAAGCTCAAATGTCAAATCAAATCCAAATGACTAAATGTCAAAAGGTAATTTTGGGTTTTGGATTTTGAAATTTATTTGACATTTGGATTTAGTCATTTGATTTTTACCGGCCAGCAACGCTCCCTGTACTTCACTTACCAACTTTCACCCTCGCCGCCCTCAAAACCTCCCCGCCAAACAAGTATCCTCTCTGCACCACCTCCGCCACCACGCCGGCCTCGCCCTCGGATTCACCCACGGATTCATGGTAAACCGGATCAAACTTACTCCCTAGGGCTTTGATTTCTTCCAGGCCGCTTTTTGCGAGTATATCAACCAGCAATTTTCTGATCTCCGCCCAACCTTCTGCCTCTTGAGCGGCTTCCAGAGCATCCAAAACCGGCAGCATCTGCTTAACCAAGCCGGCTTGCGCCCATTTATCCAAATCAGCCAGTTTTTCCCGCCACTCCTTTTGGATGTTGATCAAATCGGCCTTGGCCCGCTTCCAGCCGTTTAGATATTCATCGCGCTCTTTCTCGGCCAGCCTTAGTTTCTCCTCAAGATCTTTAGCTCCCTCTTCAATCTTTGTTTGTTCTTCAGTATTTCCCACACTTCTTACCCTACCAATTACTAATCACTACAAATCTACTAATATTATTAGTATATTAGTAATTATTCGTAATTAGTAGGCTGTTTCGTTAAGAATTCTGCTAATATACTCTACCAACCCCACATTGCGCCTGTAATCCATGCGCCGTGGGCCGATTATGGAAATAAAACCGGTCTGGCCCCGAGGCAGTTGATACCGCCCCGTTACCAAACTCAATTCGTTAATCTCTTTTATGGGGTTCTCCCGACCCACAAAAACATTCCAGCCGCCGCCCAGCATATCCTCCCACAATCTGTCAAAATAAAGATCCACATTGTCCATCAGCAACATCAGCTGGCCCAAACCTATGGTATCTTGAAACTCCGGTTCCTCAACCACTCGGGCCAAGCCGTAGCTGTAAACAACCCCACCATCCATTGTACCAGCAACCGAGAGCTCCTTGGAAATTTCCGCCGACAAGCGAGAAATTTCTTTAAGCAAGGCCGGCTCATCGGGCCAGTCTCTGTGCAGCGAAGCCGCCACCTTTTGCGTTTCTTTGGGTGTCAATTCACCAATCACACTATTGGTCTTATTGGTCCTCTAAGTCTTATCGGAC
>CAZGLK010000029.1:0-9521 GCA_964526375.1 uncultured Candidatus Saccharibacteria bacterium
GTAAGTCCTACCATAATCTATTTTATCACGCTTTTTCGGGTTTTAATCAAGTGTCGCGAAATGGTGGTACAATAATAGACGATGCCAATACAACTCTACTAATTACCAATCATCACAAATATACTAATAATTCATTAGTAGATTAGTAACTATTCGTAATTGGTAGGAAGTATCGGAGTAGATTAGCAACGCGCTTATGAACCTGAATCAACTACTCAAAGACTACTTAGACTATCTGGAAATAGAAAAAAACCGGTCGCAAAAGACGCGGGAAAATTACGAACGCTACCTAAAGAGGTTTTTGGCCTGGGCCAAAATTGCCAGCCCCGGCCAGATTAGCGCCGATCTGGTGCGAAATTATCGCCTGCATCTAAACCGCGTCAATCCACCGCTAAAAAAGATCAGCCAGAATTATCACTTGATAGCTTTAAGAAACCTTCTAAAATATCTGGCCAAAAGAGATGTAAAAACTCTCACCGCCGACAAGATTGAGTTGGGTCAAGCCGGTGAAAGACAAATTGACTTTTTGGAAAACGAAGAGGTGGAACGGCTGCTGGATTCGGCCCGGGGCAATTCCCTTAAATCTGGTCGCGATAAAGCTATGCTGGAGCTGCTTTTTTCTACCGGGTTGAGAGTCTCGGAACTGTGCTCGCTTAACCGTGACTCCGTAAACTTAAAAAACGGCGAGTTTGCCGTGCGGGGCAAGGGTGACAAGGTAAGAGTGGTGTTTCTTTCGGAGCATGCCAAAAAGGCGCTGGCGGATTATCTGGATAAGAGAAAAGATATTAATGAAGCGCTGTTTGCTAGGATCAGGAATCAGGAATTAGGAATTAGGAATAATCAGGATAGCGAATCAAGGCTTACGCCGAGAAGCGTGCAGCGGCTGGTCAAGTACTACGCGGCTAAGGCCGGGCTGGTAAAAAACATACATCCCCATACCCTTAGGCACTCTTTCGCCACCGATCTTTTGCGCAACGGCGCCGATTTGCGTTCAGTGCAGGCTCTGCTTGGGCACGCCAATGTAACCACCACTCAAATCTACACCCATGTTACCGACACTCAACTAAAAGAAGTGCATAGGGCGTTTCATGCCAGAAGAAGAAAGCAGTAATTGGGTAAATTGGTAACTAGAACACCCAGCTCGCATCTGCGAGCTGGGTGTTCGTAATTACTTGGTTACTAATTGCGCGGCCGCAGGCCGCTAATTACTGATGTAGCCCCATCGTCTCTTTGACCAACCCGAGAGTCTCTTGCGCTTCGGCGTGGGCCTTGGCGGTGCCGTCCGACAAGATTTGATCAATCATCTCCGGATTTTTTTCAAACTCGGCGCGTTTTTTTCTTATGGGATCCAAAAAGTTATTTATCGCCGCCGCCAATTTTTCTTTTACCTCCACATCTCCCACCGCGCCTTTTTGGTAGCGCGATTTTAGGTCGACGACCTCGTTTTTGTTGGGATTGAAAATGTCGTGGTAAATAAACACCGGATTGCCCTCAACCTGGCCGGGCTCGTTGCCGTGGATTCTGCTCGGATCGGTGTACATGTTCATTACTTTATTTTTAACTTCTTCCGAAGAATCAGAAAGATAAATGCAATTGTTGAGCGACTTGGACATTTTTGTTTTGCCGTCTGTGCCTATTAAACTAACCGACTCGTTGCCTATCAAGGCTTCGGGGATAGGAAATACTTCGCCATACATATTGTTAAAGCGGTTAGCTATTTCTCTGGTGATTTCAATGTGTGATTCCTGATCTTTGCCCACCGGTACCAAATTAGCTCGCAGCATCAAAATATCGGCCGACTGCAAAACCGGGTAAGACAAAAGCCCCAGCGAGGCGCTTTCTATTTTAAGGTCGCGCATAACCTCCTTAAGCGTGGGCATTCTTTCCAAACGCGGCACATTTACCAGCATGGAAAACAAAAGATGCAGATAGGTTACTTCGGGCACCTGCGATTGGCGGTAAAAAATAACTTTATTTGGGTCCAGTCCCACTGCCAAATAATCCAGCATCAATTGGCGGATGTTTTCTTCTATTTTTTGAATGTGTTCTTTTTCCGGTTTAGTGGTTAGGGTGTGCAGGTCGGCCACAATAATAAAAGTATCGTATTCGTTTTGCAGTTTAATACGATTCTTTAATGTGCCCACATAATGGCCTAAATGAAGTTTGCCGGTAGGCCGGTCGCCGGTTAAAATTCTTTGCATAAAAATATATTGGAAGTAATTAGGTAATTAAGTAACTGAGTAATTAAAGTGCCTTGACCTGTCTTTTGGTTGACTTGATGTAGTTGTTGATCTTAAAATGCAGCTTTGCCAATTTCTCCTTGATTATTCTAGATTCGTCAGCGGTTAATCTTTCTCGCTCCCATAAAACTTCAATCCAGTGAATTGTTTCTAACAACGATCCCCTGGAATTATAATTGAACTTGTTCTTATCAAGATAGTGATATCTTCCAAACCCTTCAGCAATGTTGGCCCCCACAGAATCAATAGCGGAAACGCATTGGTCACCCATAATCTTTTTGTCTCGCCAATCCAACCTTGTGTATACATTCCAAATATCTTTGCTGATTTCCCTGGCCAGTCTATAAATTTCTAAGTCTTCCAGCTCCATAATTACCCAGTTACGCAATTACTTAATTACTAAATCCCTTGCGCCTCCGCCAGGACTCGAACCCGGAACTCTTGGTCCCCCGCCTGCCTTGTCGTGCGCCCTCGGAGGGATTCGGTCACACCTCTCGCCTTCGGTGAGGCCGCGACCCCGCCTCGGCCGTGCTCGCTCTGCTCGCACATGCCTCCGGCCTTCGAATCCCCACGCGAGCCAAGCAGTTGGCTCGCTTCTCGTCACAACTCACTTCGTTCGTTGCGCCCTCGGAGGGATTCGAACCCCCAACAGCTGGTCCGAAGCCAGCTGTGATATCCATTTCACCACGAGGGCAAGTACGGCGGGCAGGGAAGCCAAGTGTGATATCCGTTTCACCACAGAGGCAGTTTTTTTCGCGTTGTTTTGTCAATCTTGACCCCTAAAATTGGTCTTGCTAGGCTACCTATCGTCAATGCTAGCATGGTTCAGGTTACATTGACAAACTATTATAAATATGCTAAGATGGGAATACTCGCTAAAGGCGAGGTTTTTTATTGCCTATGTTTATCCAACTATTCAAAAAAATACTCGTTTTTAGGCTGATTTTATCCTTAATGTTGCTGTTGGCTGTGCCAGCCGCGGCTCAAGCCGCTTGGCTGAATTTGGATGGAATAAACAGCTGGATTAAGGAAAAAACCAGCCTGCCTTTTTGGCAGAAACGGATTATTCCCGACTGGGATGATAATCTTACCACAATCAGCGGTAATGCTTTGGTGTCGGCTAATATACCTTTGGTAGGAGTGGTTAAAACCTATGAGGTTGTGCTAACCGGCTATTCGGCCAGTATAGACGAAACCGACGATACTCCACTGATTACGGCTTCGGGCGCGTGGGTGGGTGACGGCGTGGCCGCCAGCAACTTTTTGCCCTTTGGCACTCAAATTAAAATCCCCGAAATTTTCGGCGGCAAGGTTTTTACCATCAAAGACCGCATGGCGCCCAAGCACTCCGACAAAATAGATATTTGGTTTGAATCCAAAGACCTGGCCAGAACCTTCGGCGCCAAGAAAGCCCAGGTCCAGGTGTTAGAATCAGTGCTCTAATGACAATCTTCCCATGACCTACACTCGGTGTAGGTCATTTTGGTTAGTCCAGATGCTGGAATCCGTATTCTAAAATGTTTTTATGGAGCCCCGTGCCCACAAACGAAACATGCGGGATCTCGCGGCTGCGAAATTCCTTTCCTGTTTGTTTGCCCTCCAGACGGAGAATCAGCCGCTTGGGCGTGATATCGTGGAGATTCTTTAGCGCGTGGATAGAAAAGTGCTGTGGAGCCCCACGCGCAGAGCCTGCCTGCCGGCAGGCAGGGAACCCCGCACCGAGGGCCATTCACCCACCCCGATGCAAGATCGGGGTGGCCCTCTGGTGTGGGGTAGGCCCTAGATTTTAGAAGTTTTAACGGCCCGTGTTAGAAATTTTTGTACTGTGCCTCGACTAACTTTGTCGCGGAGGAAATCTATTTTTTGAGTGGCGACATCTTCAAGAGAAACAAGCTGTCCTAGAAATAGACGATCATTAAAATCTCCGCCAAACTTTTTTTGAGCGTGGACAATTACGTCAGGCAAGTCCACATGTTTCTCCTTTAGCAGAAAATACCAATCAATATAATCTTTGTAGGATAAACGTTTACCAATAGAAAATGCTTTCATGGCCGCAATCTCACGAATGCTGACGATTGGCAACTCTTTAAATTTTTTAAGGTTGTCGATGACAGGATACGGGTAATTAAAAAAGGTGGTTCTGATATTATCAATTAACACATTTAGTTGTTCTGGCGAACGATATGTCACGGAAATCGAAGAGGCAGCAAATACTTGTTTTACCTTCGAAAGCAGATAAGGTGATAGTTTCTCTTCAGAAAACAAATCGAAATCTGCTGAAAGTCTGTGGCCAATTTGAAGCGCCAAAGCAGTACCGCCAGCCAAATAAAATTTTTGAAATCGGCCCAGTCGCGAAAACAATTTAGCCGCTGTTTTAGTAAGCGCTTTTTCGTGCATGACGAAATTGAGACAATGAGAATACGACTTTTGCTAAGTTTCGTGATTCAGGATGGAATTCTGAATCAAGCCGTCGTTTTAACACCCGGCGAATGGTTTCTTTACCGTATTTTTTAATAATCCAACGCCAGTGATCAAGCCTGCCCTCATTAATCGTGTTCAGGATGATATCCTCTTTGTCTTCATTAACATCAATGTCTTCCCATTTTAGTGACCACAAAAGCGGTCGGAATGTTTTGGGTGGTTGTTCTTTGTGCGAAGCTTTTATCATGTCTATATTGTTAGGACTTACCCCCCTAATCCTTTCCCCTCCTAGAATAGGAGGGGGCGGGGGTGGTAGCCGCGCAAAGAGATGCTTTTGTTGCATGGCACAACCTACCCCTCCTAACCTCCCCTATGCTAGGGGAGGAACTAAAGCGCGTAAGTCCTAATTATACCATAAAAAATGCCCAAACTCGATGGGTTGCACTGGTCCATATGATAATATCCACCCAACTAAAGTGCAGTATTCTAAAGATAGTCCGAATCCCAGTAGTAAAGCAAAGCTTACTACGGGGCACAGCGCATTTCGCCCTGAGCCAGTCGAAGGGCGAGGAAGTCCCCCCGCGAAAATTCGGAACGGCGGCGGAGCCGCACGAATGACAATCTCAAGTTTTTCTCTGGCGGCATTCAATCCAAAATTCGCAAAGCGAATACCTAAAGAATATAAGATTATGAGAAAAATTTCAATTTTGGAAAAAAGTAGAGCCCCAAGCAGAATTGCGTTCTGCGAGGGGCTCGGGTTGGGGTACTCGGGGTCACATCATGTCGTAGTCGAACATGTACGTCTCGACAGCCGGCTGATCGCGCACGAGTCGAAGAGCGATCTTGGCGTTGAAGCTCAAAGCCATCTCCTCGGCCAGTTGTCTGACCAATTCGACTTGCTTGCGCCCGTACACCTCGAAGACCCAGTTCTGTTCACTAGCACCGTGCGCACTGTTGCTGAACCGGACCGTGCCAAGGAAATCCCGCCGCGGTTCTCGTTTGATGAGGCCGAACAGGCACTTCCACGGCTTCGCCTCGGCGGGGTCCTTACGCAGGATGCCGAGTTCACTGGCTTGAACCAGCGAGCAGGCCATGCCGGTGCTGTCAGCGATGTCGAACCCCTTCGAGAGAAGAAACCTCCCGACTTTGATCGAGAGGGACTCCTGATAGTCAACGAATTCGACTTTGTCGCTCATTGTTTGCCCCTTTCAAGGTACTGTTTGACTGCATCAAGCCACCATGACTTGATTTCCTGCCATCTTACCATATTATGTCTTTGCTGCCAAGAGCAACAAAAAATCCGCAACATCGCGGTTTTTAGATTCTTAGCTCCTAGAATTAAAAAATTTTCTTCCCCCAAAATTAAAATATGTAGGACTTACGCACTTTAGTTCCTCCCCTAGTATAGGGGAGGTTAGGAGGGGTAGGCTGTGCCACATAACAAAAGCGTTTCTTTGCGCGTTTACCACCCCCACCCCTCCTATTCTAGGAGGGGAAAGGATTAAACGGGTGAGTCCTAATATGGTTCGAGCCGATGTTTTTCTCCGGGCTCTTTTTGATTTTGGTGCTGGGAGGGAGACTCGAACTCCCATGGGATTACTCCCGCAGCGTCCTAAGCGCTGTGCGTATACCAAATTCCGCCATCCCAGCATTTTAACAGATCTGCCAGCCCCCGCCGCTATTTGGCCAAAACATAGGCCGAGGCCGGGCCGAGGCCGGCCTGTTCAATCATCTTTATTTTCTTCAACTTTTGCAAGTGGAATTGCGCCGTTCTTTGGGGGCATTTCAAAGTGGATACCACATCGCGCACCGTAACGCGGCCGCGGCTTTCCAAAAGCTCCAGAATCTTTAGCTGATCAGGATGAAGAAAAACCTGACTCTCAATATCGTCGCTAATCTTTCGGCCGGACAAGGCCGCGACTTTAGCCCGAACACTATCAATTTCCTCTTTAAATCCGGTTACAAAATACTCCAGCCAGGGGGTTAAATCGGTGTCGCGCGCCTGGTAATTTTTGCCCAAATCAATGGCGCGGTAATAACGAGCGCGGTCGCGGTTGTAGTAATCCTCCAGGGCAAACAGCCGCCTAAAATCGTAGCCGCGCTGGTATAAAATTAAAGTGGCTAAAGCCCGGGCGGTGCGGCCGTTGCCGTCGTTAAAAGGGTGAATGGCCGCAATTTCTTTGTGGGCGATGCCGGCGGCTACGGCCGGATCTATATTTTCTTTGGCCGTTTTTTTAAGCCAGCTTATCAGATCATTCATAAGCCCGGGCACTTGAGCGGCCTCGGGGCCAATGTAGACCACCTCCTTTCCCGAACCCGCCTTGGTGCCGTGGCGCACCACATGAACCAGGCCTTTGCGGTAAAAACCGCATTGATTTTGGGGTAAAGTATTGGCCGTAACCAATTTGTGGATTTGCAAAATTGTTTTTTCCGCGAGCGGCCGATTCTTTTTAACGACTTGGTCGATGTATTTGAGAGTCTTGAGATAATTTCTAACTTCGTGAATGTCACGTTCTTTGGCTCTAACATTTTGATTAGCGTACACCGCCGCCACTTGGCCGGTATCAAGCTCATTACCCTCTATGCCGGTGGAGGCGTGCGTCATTCTAACTAACGCCTGCCGGCGCAGTTTTAATTCCAGTTGAGGCAGAATTTTGGCGCGCTCAATCACCGCTTTGGCTTCGGCAATGGCGGTGAGCCTGGAGACGATTTTATTGGTCAGGCGGTATTGGGGATTGAACATGCTTGGGATGCGAGGCTTGGGATGCGAGGCTTAGCCTCCTTTTAGGAGGCTAAGCCTCTATAGCTTTGAGTCTATTTATCTTGTTTCGATTTAATGAACTCACTTGCCGTTATTTGCATATCGTCCAAGATAGCTTTCAGAGTTTTCCGTTTCAGCACCTTACCGCCGTGGTTGGGTATAGTTGTTCTCCGGCCATCAGACTCTCGCCGCCAGATTTCGTGAGACCCCTTGGCTTGGCGGCAAAAAGAAAAGCCAAGTCTCTTGGCCACCTTAACAACATCGCGGTATGTTGCCGCCGGGAACTTTCCCATTTACTTTGTTGAACCAACAGAAATTGGTCCTACCGGAAGAGGAAATTGTAGGCTTATGTCGGAGGGTTTGCTGATCTTAACGGATGGTATCATTTCTCTATTCTTCCTCTTTACTTCAATATGCGCTTTTATAACATCGGTGATATTGTCAATCGCTTCGCCATAAGTATCACCTTCGGCGTGACAGCCCTGTAGGCTCGGGCAATCAGCAAAAAAGCCGCCTTCCTCGCAAGACTCAATGTTTATGGGAAAAATGAAGGTTGGGTTTATTGACTTAGGCATGCTTCTATAATACTAGTTTTGAGCATTGTTTCAAGTTATAAACGCTACCGTAGAAGTGTTTGTATCGGATGATGTTATACCAATCACATTATACCAATCCCGCAATAATCGCGCAAGATATCGCGCAAATGTTATCTTGGCTTCAGTTCAATTTCTTCTTTGGCTAAATCAAATTTCACCACAAAAATGTCAAAAAATCCCCTTTGGCCCAAAACGCCGAAGCCGTGCCTGGCAATATCGTAAGAGAAACCCACTCTGGTTTTATAACTTCCTCCCCCTATGTTCAAAACCACATCGTGCAGATAAGCCACGGCAGCTCCTGTTTCCTGGATGCCACCGAATTTTTCGGGGTCGCCATCTTTCACGTTTAGTCCTAGATGCTTGCCGACTTCCGCATCAAATATACAAAAATCAGCGCCCGAATCAATAAGCGCCGAATAATACAACTCATTCCTGCCCCAACTAACCTTGATGGAGATGATTGGCTTTAGAATTGATGTTCCAAAGTATTCCGACTTTTGCGTCAAAAGAAATTTATGGTAACGAAACTTTATTGAACAAATCCGCCCACATAGGGCAGGATTTTGGTTGGTACTCTAAAGAGGATAGGTTTAGGATAACCCTTCCGAGCCGCTCTCTCCATTACCTCTTTTGCAGTTTTACCGCTGGCCACGACGGTTTTTTCGTCTTTTTTGAAACCAACCCAAAGACCAGCGTATTTTTCACAGATTTTTGTCCAATCAATCGCTGCCATAATGCTTTTAGTATATCAATGATTTAACTCCGACGCAATCCCGCAATAATCGCGCAAGATATTGCGCAAACACCTTATTTCCCGCGAGCCGTAAGTATGCTACAATAATTCTATGTACAACTGGTCTGTAAATGAACAAGAAATGCGGCGGAAAGACCCCCAAGCCTTTCAGATTTGGCGCCTAGAACAACTAATCAATTACGGCCTGTCCGGAGAGAAAATAAGCGAGAAACTGCTAAAAAAGCACTGGCGAAGGATTTTCATGGATAAACCCACCAGAGAATATCTGGAGTTTTTACTATGGCCTCAAAAATCAAAATCTTAACCGCAGAACAGGAAAAATTTTTAGATTTAATCTCGCAGGATTCCTACTTTTGCAAGAAATTCTACTTAACCGGCGGCACGGCTTTAGCCGCCTTTTATTTGTTTCACCGGTTATCCGAAGACATCGATCTATTTTCCAAAGAAGACATCAATTTGCTGGCCGTAAAAGCGTTTGTGGGCAAAGTACAAAAAGAATTAAAACTGGAGAAAATCGACTATCGCCAATTTTTGGGTTTGCACACATTCCAGCTATTCTTTCCCAACAAAAAAATACTCAAGATTGATTTCAATTACTATCCTTTCGAACAGATAGAGTTGGGTATTAAGTATAAGAACATAAAAATAGACAGTGTTCTGGACATTGCCGTAAATAAAGTTCAGACCATCGCCATGCAGCCGCGCAGCCGGGATTTTATTGACAACCACGCGCCAAGCCCTAGTGCTTG
>CAZGLK010000030.1:0-9071 GCA_964526375.1 uncultured Candidatus Saccharibacteria bacterium
TATGTGGCACAGCCTACCCCTCCTAACCTCCCCTATACTAGGGGAGGAACTAAAGCGCGTAAGTCCTAAAATTAATATTATGGACACAGAAACAGCCAAAGTGCTGGCCATAGCTTTTGTTATGGGTATAGGCACTATCTTTCCGGCTCTGGCCATTGGCCTAATTGGCTCTAAGGGAGCCGAGGCCATTGGCCGCAACCCCGAGGCCGCTTCTAAAGTGCAAACGGCCATGGTTTTGGCCATAGCTTTTGCCGAAGCCATTGCCATTTACGCGCTCGTGGTTTCTCTGATCTTAAAGTTTGTCGTCTAGACCGCACGACTTCCAATGAGCGCGCTCCTAAACCAACTTGGCATAGACGGAAAACTTCTTCTGGCCCAAGGAGTTAATTTTGCCGTGGTGCTGGTAGCCCTAACCTTTTTGGTTTATAAGCCGCTGGTAAAACTTTTAAATGAACGCCGGGCTAAAATAGAAACCGGACTTAAAAACGCGGCGGCGGCCCAAAAACGATTGGAAGAGATTGATGCCCTAAAAGCAGCCCGGCTGGCCGAGGCCGAAAAAGAGGCCCTGGCCGTAATAATACAAGCCGAAAAAGAAGCCGGCCAAAGGGCGCAAGAGATCACCGCGGGCGCTGACTTAAAAGCCGACGCGATTCTAAAAGAGGCCCAAGAGATCGCCGAGCATAAAAAACAACTGGAACTGCAAAACTTGGCCAGCGAGGCCAAGGTTCTGATAAAACAGGCCCTGGCCAAGGCGGTATCGGCCCAACCCCAAGAAATTGACGAGCGCTTGATTAACCAAGCCGCAGAGTTTATGCGGCAAAGCCAATGACCCACACTCGGTGTAGGTCATTGAACTAATAGATGAGATATCACCCCAATCATTACGCCCAAGCCCTGCTGGGAACATTAAATGACTCGCCGCGCGAGGGCTGGGACAAACTTATCAAAAACTTGGCGGAGCTTATTGCGCATAATGGCGATCTCTCCGCGGCCGATAAAATTATAGCCGCAGTAGAAAAATTGTGGGTGCGCCAAAATGGCGGGCGGCTGGTAGAAATAGAAACGGCGCGGCCGATTGACGGCGGACTCGCCGATAAAATGAACCCGACCCCGCCCCTCGACAAGCTCGGGGCGGGGTATCGGGGCGGGTTCAGCTTGCAAGGTGTCGGCTCCGCCGACAACATTTTAAAAGCCCTCCATCCCCGCCCCAAGGGGCGGGGTATTACGGGCGGCAAAATAAAAAAAATCCTGGCGCCGTCGGATCACGCCGAGATAAAAATAAACCCCCAACTTATTGCCGGCATCAGAATCACAGTCGACGACGTGGAACTGGATAATTCTCTGGCCGTTAAGCTCAACAAAATTTTTGCTTAAACCAAGCCATGCCCTACGAAATTGTTGAAAAACTAAAAAGGCAAATAGACGGCTTTCGCGACGAGGTCAAATTTGAAACCGTCGGCCGGGTTATTGAATGCGGCGACGGCATTGCCAAAATCCACGGCCTTAAAAATGCCTTGAGCCAAGAATTGCTGAGCATCAAAACCGAATCCGGCGAGATCGCGGCTTTGGTGTTCAACCTTGAAGAAGATTCCATCGGCGCGGTGCTTTTAGACGAGGCCGAAAAAGTGAAAGTGGGCGATCGCGTTCATTCCACCGGCCGGGTACTTTCAATAAAAGTCGGGCCAGAACTGATCGGCCGGGTAATAAACCCTCTGGGCGAGCCGCTGGATGCCAAAGGCGTGATTTTTGCCGACCCGTCCCAAGCCCAAGATTATCTGCTTGAAAGAAACGCCCCCTCGGTGCTGGACCGCCAAGCGGTAAAAACACCTCTCCACACCGGCATCAAAGCCGTTGACGCCATGATACCCATCGGCCGGGGCCAGCGCGAGCTTATTATCGGCGACCGCCAAACCGGAAAAACCGCCCTGGCGCTGGACACCATTATAAACCAAAAAAATGATGCCGGGCCTGGTGAATCTGACCAAGTGGGACGGCCGCCAGTTGTTTGCGTCTATGTGGCCATCGGCCAAAAAAACTCTAAAATCGCCCAGATGGTAAAGGTTCTAGAAAGCCACGGAGCGCTGGACTACACCGTGGTCATAGCCGCGCCAGCCTCATCGCCGGCCACGGTGCAATATCTGGCGCCCTTCACCGGTTGCGCCGTGGGCGAGTTTTTTATGGATCAGGGCCGGGACGCCGTGGTGATTTACGACGACCTCTCCAAGCACGCCGACGCTTACCGCCAACTTTCCCTGCTGTTGCGGCGCCCGCCGGGCCGCGAGGCTTATCCCGGCGATATTTTTTACCTGCATGCCCGGCTTTTGGAACGCGCCGCCAAACTTAACCGCCAAAAGGGTGGTGGCTCGCTTACAGCCCTGCCTATAATAGAAACCAAGCTAGACGATGTTTCGGCCTATATTCCCACCAATGTTATTTCCATCACCGATGGCCAGATTTACCTCCGTTCTAATCTTTTCCATCAAGGCGTTCGGCCGGCCGTGGATGTGGGGCTTTCCATTTCGCGGGTAGGCTCGGCGGCCCAGACCCCAGCCATGAAAAAGGTGGCTGGGCGGCTGCGCCTGGAGCTGGCCCAGTTTAGGGAACTTGCGGCCTTTGTGCAGTTCGCCTCGGATTTGGACGAAGCCACCCGCGCCAAAATAAAGCACGGCCAGCTTTTGACCGAGGCGCTTAAACAGTCCGATCTTAACCCGGTACCCTTGGAATATCAGGTGCCGCTAATTTACGCCGCCATAAAAGGCCTGCTGGACGATGTAAAAATTGAAAAGATAGACGAGTTTGAAAAAAAATTCAACCAGTATCTGGAGGCCCGCTGGCGCGAAAAAGTTTTGGAGCCGATTAAACAAGATGGAACTTTAACCGATGAGATAGAAACGGCTTTGGTTTCCGCCATCAACGAATTTAAAAGTATCGCAAACCTAACCCCTAAACCCTACCCTATACCCTAAACCCTATACCCTATACCCTATACCCTACCCCTTATGGATTCAATCCAAGCAATAAAATCTCGGCTGGAAGCCGTAAAAAACATTGGCCAAATAACCAAAGCCATGGAGGTGGTTTCGGCCACCAAAATGCGCCGCGCCCAGGAACTGGCCTTAAACTCGCGGCCATATGCGCTGGCGGCTTTGGAGATACTGACCCGCCTAGACTCGGTGAAGTTGGCTCGCCTTAGTTCCAATACCACATATTCGAGCCAGTTGACCACGCCGCGGCCGGTCAAAACCACGCTTTTGACGCTGATCTCATCCGACCGGGGGCTAGCCGGATCGTTCAACGCCCAAATTTTTCGGGCCGCGGATAATTTCTTGGCCAGCCGCCCGACCACCGACATCAACATCGTCACCGTCGGCAAAAAAGCCGCAGTCTGGGCCGAAAAGAAAAACTTAAACTTAACAGAAAAATTTTCCGGCTGGGGCGACTACGGCACACCCGAAGAGGCTGAACCGCTGTCCAGACTTTTGATTGACAGCTTTGTCAGCGGCCGCTGGGACGAAGTTATAACCATATCCACCCATTTTCGCACCACTCTAAAACAAGAACCGCTGCAACGGCAGATTCTGCCGGTTGATTTTAAAAAGATCGCCGAGACGGCAGCCGAGATCATACCCGAGCGCGGCCGTTACGCCCAAAGCGCGGCGCTTTCAACCAACCAGGCCACAGCGGTAGATTACATACTGGAACCGACACCGCAAAAACTTATTGATGCTCTGATTCCCCACCTCGTTAAAATGCAAATTTATCACCTAGTGCTGGAGGCCAACGCTTCGGAACACTCCGCCCGCATGGTAGCCATGAAAAATGCCTCCGACAACGCCCAAGAGCTTTCGGGCGAACTGCAGTTGGAACACAATAAAGCCCGGCAAGCCAATATCACTAAAGAATTGATTGAGATAATCTCAACCCAAAACGCTTTATGAACAACAACGGAAAGATAACTCAAATAACCGGGCCAGTGATTGATGTGGAGTTTCCCGCCAATGTTGCTTTGCCTTCTGTTGGACACGCTCTGGAAATACCAACCACCCAAGGCAAGCTGGCGGCCGAAGTCGCCAAGCACCTGGAGCCCGGTCGGGTGCGGGCCGTGGCATTGGGTTCCACCGCCGGGCTTAAGCGGGGTCTTGAGGTCGTGGACACGGGCAGGCCCATTAAAGTGCCGGTGGGGCCGGAGGTGCTGGGCAAGATATTTAACGTGCTCGGCCAGCCGATTGACGAGAAAGACAAAGACTTTGAGTTCAAAAAATTTTGGCCCATAAAAAGGCCGGCCCCAGATTTAAACCAGCAATCCATCAAGATTGAAATTTTTGAGACCGGCCTGAAAGTGATTGATCTTTTGGCGCCCTTCATCAAGGGCGGCAAGGTAGGCCTTTTTGGAGGCGCCGGCGTGGGCAAGACCGTTTTGCTGATGGAGCTGATTCGCAATGTAGCCCAAGAGGCGGGCGGCGTTTCGGTTTTTGCCGGCGTGGGCGAGCGCACCCGCGAAGGCAACGACCTTTACCACGAAATGACAACTTCGGGGGTTATAAATAAAACCGCGCTGGTGTTTGGCCAAATGAACGAAGTCCCCGGAGCGCGTTTGAGAGTGGCTTTGACCGCGCTCACCATGGCCGAATACTTTAGAGACGAAGAACGCAAAGACGTGCTTTTGTTTATAGACAACATCTTTCGCTTTTCTCAAGCCGGCGCCGAGGTGTCCACTCTGCTGGGGAGATTACCCTCGGCCGTGGGTTATCAGCCTACCTTAGCCGGAGAAATGGGCGAACTGCAAGAAAGAATCACCTCCACCCTTAACGGCTCCATCACTTCGGTTCAAGCCATTTATGTTCCGGCCGATGATATCACCGACCCGGCGCCCGCGGCCACATTTGCCCATCTGGATTCAACCATCGTGCTCTCGCGGGCGCTCACTGAAATCGGCATTTACCCGGCGGTGGATCCGTTAAGTTCCACTTCCAGCGCCCTTGACCCCAAGATTGTGGGCCAAGAGCACTACACCGTGGCGCGGCGCGTTCAGCAGATTCTTCAACGTTACAAAGAGCTTCAAGACATTATTGCCATATTGGGGCTGGAAGAACTTTCCGACGAAGACAAGCTAACTGTGGCCCGAGCGCGGCGCATCCAAAAGTTTTTGTCGCAACCCTTCTTTGTGGCTGAAACCTTCACCGGCACACCGGGGCAATATGTGCCCCTGGAGCAAACCATTAAAGATTTTACGGACATTCTGGCCGGCCAGCATGATAACAAACCCGAAGAATTTTTTTACATGAAAGGGAAGCTTAGTGAATAGAAATCCGTAATTAAGTAACTGGGTAATTAGGTAATTGATTGGTATGCGGGTGGAAATCCTATCATTATCATACGATCGTATGCTAATGATAGGATTTGAAAATAGTTAGGAGACAACAAGAACCGGCAAGACCAGCAAGACTAAGACACTGCGGCAACCAGAAATCTAAAACAGACATGCGAGTGCAAATCCTATCCCTAAAAGGAATTGAAGCCGAATGTGAAGCGGCCGCTTTTAATGTAAAAACATCAAGCGGTGAAATTACCATTTTAGATCATCACCGGCCGCTGATCACCGCTCTCGCCGCCGGACCAGCGCGGCTTACTCAAGCCGACGGCCAAGAAACAAGAATAGACATCAAATCGGGCTTTTTGGAAATGACCCCCGGCAACAACCTGAAAGTCCTCTTAGACTAGTTGCCCGGTAGATACCCACGGGCAAAGCCCGTGGTACCCTGCTAGTATCGAATACTTTCTATCTTAACATCTCTTCACGATCGTGAAAAAGTGTTAAGATAGAAAATTGGAAGAATGAAAATACATTCTCAATGAACAGAATCATATTCCACAAAACCAGCCGCCAGCATTATAAGGCTGATGCCGTTGTGGTTTGGTGTTTTGATGATCGTTTCTCGGAGCTGATCAACAAACTGACGAAAGAAAACGGCTGGCGGCAGATTGATTTGATCAAAATCGCCGGTGGCGCTAAGGAGCTGGCGACTGACGGCGAGACGGCCGAAAAGAGATTTCTGGCCGATCAAATAGCAAAGTCAATCGCGCTTCACCACCCAGCCGTCATCGCGCTTATGGTTCACGCCGACTGCGGCGCGTACGGTAAAAGCTTTGATGATTCCAAATCCGAAGCTGATTTTTACGCGGCCGAGCTGGTCAAAGCCGAAGTCAACTTAAAAACTTTTCTGGGAGAGTTTGACATCTCTCTGCCAATAAAAAAATACCTCGCCGATTTTGAAGGTATTGTTAAGATATAGCTTTCTGATCTCCAAGCCTACTTGACATAGGCGGTTTTTAGGTATATCATTATTTCAGTTCTTAAAATGGGCTATTTGAAGCCCAAAGACGCTCACCCTATACCCCACATACCGAGGAGGCCCTGTGTTTGAAGCAAAATATACGATCGCCGGCCAAGAAATCCTGGTCAGGAGCCATAACGAGCCGCACGCCGACGAGATTGAAGCCCTGCGGCTGGCAATGTGTTTTGGAACCGAAGAGTTCCTAAAACAATATTGCCCCAGCAAGGTGCTGGAACTTGGCATCGGCGGCGGGGCATTCGACGAACACCCGGCCAACGGCAGCCGGCGAAAAGAAAAAGAATGCTGCGCCACCCTAATGGCTCAAGCGCTCGGTGTGGACAAGTTGCCAGCCGTGGCCCATGTCCTGAAATATGTGGCCAGAGATGATCTCCACAGCGCCTCATATCCCAACGAACTTGCCGCGGTGGCAAAATTAATATATCGCCCGCCAGACACACATCCAGAAGATGCTGTAACCTGGATGATGATCGGTTTGGAAACCAAGTGCAACGAGCCACAGCAGTCCAAGGATTTTACCATACAAACTATCGCCAGGGCTCTGGAAACGCATTTCCCAGAACATCCAGAAGTAGCCGCCCAATGGCTAGCGCTTGGGCTTAGGGCCATACAGAATGCCCAAGAAGTTTTTGGGGCGGCGGTGAGCCTGATTGACGAGAGAGAGACATTGCTTGAAGAATTGCCGGTTCCGAGCGGACCGGCATTAAAGATCGTCTCAGTGCGATCGGGCAACTGGCAATTTGCCAGAGCGGCCCGGTTCAAGGGCGCCGATATAGTGATTCAACGTCAGCCCAGCGGCCATACGCAGATATTTGTTAATCAAAGAAGCGGTATAAGTTTAGAAGATACCGCCCATATGATTAACCTGGCCGAACAGATTCGGGCCGGCGGTGCCAATGTGATCGATACCGAAAAACTCCGCACCGAGGGCAAAATCCCCGGCGGCAGGTGGTATTACCACCCCAAGCTGGGCGCCATTTTGAATGGTACCTTCACCACCGGAGACGAGGTGCCGCCAACCGCCCTGCCTCTTGACGGTATAAGGGAAATAGTAAAGTTGGGGGTCATGAAGTTTCTTGAAAGAAATTCTTAGCCCCCAACAAAACAACCCGTCTTGCGCAAGACGGGTTTTTTAAATCCCAAGAAAACCAAGAAAACATTGTTAACAACTTTATGACGATCGCACTAAAATTGTTAACAATAAACTCATCATACACCCACCCACTCTCTGGCCGCTTGTGCACCACTCGGTGGTGCACATAACTCAAAACTTACGGCGCGCGGCGGGGCAAAATTACAAAGGAGGCGGCCACCTCTCCGCCCTTCTCCAAGCGCACCGGGTGATCTTGCACCAAGTTAAAAATTTCGTCGCCGCTGTCGCGGTGCAGCATCACGTAAAGCCGCTCCCCGCCTTTATATTGCTTCACTAAATCCACCGCCACATCGGCGTGCCGACCGGCTTTGCGAAAACGGCTGGTGCCCACCAAAGTACCAAAAGGATCGCCTGGGTTTTCGTACACCGCCACAAAGCCCGGCCAGGCCAAATTGACCTCTTTAATATAAACCCTGTTTTCAATAATCACATCATCGTTATAGGGCTTTTGATTAAAAGCCACGGCCGACCAGCCGACATTGGCGTAAGTATTGTGCGACAAAGCCCGGCTGTTCTTAAAATCAGCCACCAAAACATAGCCCGCCCCCACCGCGGTTGCCAGCATTAAAACCCAAGCTAGAAACTTGTCCATAATTGAGGTCAATTATAAGCGAGATTCCCCGCCAAAGCAAGACCCCCAAGATCCGAGTTCCAAGTTCCAAGATTTGAGATTAATACAAGTATCCCCAAGTCTGCAACTTATCGCTGTCTTGGTTCCACTTAACGCCGATGTCGGTGCGATAATACATGTTCTGCAGCATAATATTTTTGATTCGCCGGTAAGCCTGCCGGCGGGCCTCATCCACCGTGCCGTTGGAGCCGGTAACCACCAAAGCATAGCCGCTCTCGCCGGCCAGTTTCCAATCGCCATCCACCAGTTTAACATCACCCAAGTGAACACCGTCTAAGTTGGGTTTCTTAAACAAAATGGAAGAATCTTTATAGGTATTGAATTCTTTTTTGTCGTAGAAAGGAAAAGGCGGCACGGCCACCACTACCCCCACCTGAAAGCCCTTTTTGGTTTTTAATTCCACATTGTCGCCCTTAGCGATGGCATACAAAAAATCACCCCAGTTGCTTAGCACACCCTCCATGGCAATACTGATATGAGGGTAGCCGAAACGGCAGGTAAACTCCAGCGGATAAATGCCCTTGGCATTGGCAATGCAGTTTATATCCACATAACCCACATAACCGCTCTCGGCCAACTTGTCTTTCATCTTAACAAGAGTGGTGTTAAAAACCTGATTGGGCGGCGACCAATACATTAAAGTGCCCATCTCGCCGGTATAGGGGCCGATGTCACCGGGAAAAAGTTTTTTATGTTCAAAATTAACGTTGATAGGATAAATAAAATCATGGCCGTTAAAAAAAGTACCGGCGGCGATTTCCACGCCCGAGGCATACTTTTGCAGCTGAAAGCTTTTTATTTTTTTGGACCAGCTGACCTTGTTATGCTCCAAAACCTCAACTATATCGCGCCCATCCTCCTCTTGGCCAACAAACAAAATACCCTTTTGCTCCGAAGAGATCTCACCCGAGGGCTTAAAAACATAGCGGCCGGG
>CAZGLK010000031.1:0-8699 GCA_964526375.1 uncultured Candidatus Saccharibacteria bacterium
ATCCTAATGATCCTAATAAATCATTTGGAGCATTAGGATATATTCGGATTTTTAGGATTATGTTATCTACTTCTATACACTATCCTCCCCCTCTTATCGTCGTAGGGTGAGAACTCCACCGTTACTCTGTCGCCCGGCAAAATACGAATAAAATTAAGCCGCATCTTGCCGGAAAGATGGGCCAATGCTTCTGAACCGTCATCCAGCTTAACCTTAAAAGTCGCGCTGGGCAGCGCTTCAATCACAACTCCTTCTTTGCGAATCGCGTCTTTTTTCACTTAATTAACAACAAAACCAGTATAACAAACCCGCCTGGGCGGGTCAACTCCGCGCCCCAGTGGCAATTAAGAAAACCACGGACTGCCTTCTGTCCGGGCATGCACAATACACTGCCAAGACCTACAGAGCGTCTATAAACCTTTCTATATCAATCCCGAATGCCCTTAGCTCGTCAATCACAAAGAAACGATTTTTAAACTTGGAGTGATAGGGGATAATAATAAAGTTCCTTCTGCCAACAGATACCCCAGTTCCCTTGGGCGCCTTAGCCTTAAAATGGCCTCCTCTGCCGGTGTGCTTTTCAATTTTAAAACCCAATTTTTGAAGCGCTTTAATGCATTGTCGCGGAGTGAAATCGGGAACATTCATTTAAGACAGAAAGCTATTTAGCCAAAGCCGGCTGACGCAATTCTATCCCCGGCAGTTCAACCAAACCCCTAACACCGATATTGATAAAACCCGACATCTTTCTGGATTCTTTCCGGGGCACATCAAAATAAGTTAAAACGGCGTCTTCGAGGTTTTCAAACAATTCAGCCAAAGTATCGCCTTGGGTATAAAGGCCGGGTAGATCTTTTGAATCCAGCCAATACCCGCCTTCTTCAGCTCTATGAATCCTAAAACCAAAACTCCTGGGGATTTTATACTTAGCCGGCATTTTCATAATCTTTTTCCATGTTTAATTTACCAACAACAATAAGACCAGTATAACAAGCCAACCCTAACCAGTCAATGTAGTGTACTCATCGCACTCTCCAAAACCAGAAGGTTTCTATTTCCAGCGATCGCGGGATTTAGTAACCTAGAGCTTAGATGAGTTATCTCCATCACCAAACATCGATATAGGGGCACGGGATATACTAAGTCAGTTGGAACAAGGTTGGGTAGAATAATGTAGAATAATGAAGTTATTTTAATAGAGAAAAATAGTTGCTTTCATTACAAATACGGTAAAAGGTTTCCATATCGCCCCCGCAGATTCTTATCCTATATTGACTATCAGGGATGGGTTGCGGATATTCTTGATAAAAAGACGTTTGCCCAAATCCACCAGGCATTGGTCCAGCGTTACCCACTTTCCACTGCAGAGAAGTAAAATCTTTCTTGAGGTTATCCTGTCTGTGGATACTCCACGACCCCCATTTTTTTGAATTAATAACGATAGAAAGACTTAGGATCTCTTGTGTTTCTATCCTTTTTTCCATTTCTGGGGAGAATTTCCATTTAATGTTTTGGATTGCCCCCGATTTCCATTCCTCGCCTCCTTTTGGAGAAACAACTTCGATTGATCCGGACATGGTGGAAGATTCATCATAAGACGACAACTTTTCCCAGCCGATTGGGACAGCACAGGGAGTAAAAAAGGTACGCTCTTCTTTTGTGATAGGATTACGTGCCCTCTGTAAAACCTGGATGCACATTGTATTTTGTGGAGAGTAAACGAAAAAAAGCCAGTAAGATAACCCCAGCAGTGCTGCCAAACCTACGATAGAAATCAATATTTTTTGCTTCGATAATTTTAGCATTGAATTTGCGTGTTATCCTGCATCTTCATAATCTTTCTCCACACTCTACATCCCCGCGATTTTAATTTGCACCCGCTCGGCGTTGGCCGGCACCCTACGCACCCAAAAAGGCCAGGGCTTAAATTCCACCCTTTCTATGTTTTTATAATTCAGCAGGATATTTTTAATGTCCTTTCCTTTTTTCTTTAACACCAAGTTTTTAAATGCTTCCCCATCAAACTTATCAAAAATGTCATACTGCACGGAAAGCGTTGCCGTTATGGTGCCTTTCTGGTAATCCACCACCGGCGGCTTAAGAAAAGAGGTTTCCTTGGAAGAAGGCAACAGCATCTTAGCACTATCCAGTTTTGATTGAATGATCTCGTCTGAATAAGCTTCTAAATCCTGGGTCCTAAAAATCACGGCCCGCGCCACCATTCTAACTGCGGCCTTAAAAGTGTTGGCCGCCCGACCAGCCTCGGGGTCGGTTGAACTGTCGGCCAATTCTTCGTTATAGGCCTCGGGCCAAAGCTGGAAACCAGCCGGTAAAGTCTGCCGCAGGGTTTGCAATTGCGGTTTTATTTTTTCTTTTAGTATCTCAAAGGCCTTGTTAACATCCTCCGCAGTAACCACCGTGGCCTGGCCCACCTTGCCTCCGGACATGGGTGAGGTGGAAACAGCGTAAATTTTATCGGCCTTGGGCGTACCCTTAAGCGCCGGCATGCTAAATCGGGCGGGGCCAATATTGTAGGTCTCTCCCGCCTCGGCCGCCACCACCTCGGCCTCTATTTGGCCTGGGGTGGTGGAACCGTCCTTAATGGTTGCTCCAGGTACGGACAAGGTTTTGGTGGTCCAAAATATTTTTCCTTCTTCAGCCTGAAAACGTGAGGCAATCAAGGTTTGCGGCTGTGAAGAAAAAGCATTGTAGATGGTTATTTTGCCGCGGGCTTTTTCGGAAACATCTTTAACGCCCGTGGCGGTAAATTCTCCGCTTTCAGTTTTTTCCAAGATTACCAGCTCACCCGGGATAACTCCTTTTTCCAAATCTACCTGTGATTCTTTACCGGAAATCAAAACATCCAAGCTCTGTTTGGCCACATCGCGCACCGGATAAACAATAATTTCCGCCCGCGGCAAGGTGCGGCCGAACACAACAAAAGCCAAAACCAAAGACGCCGCCACCACACCGCCTATTATAGAAAGACTGTTGATTTTGAAAGGCCAGCGCCCTCTTTTGCGGCCATTCTTAGCCAAACCGCTAAAATCAACGCCTTTGGAACGTTCCTCGCGATACGAGTTCAAAAAGCTTGCCGCCGCATCTCCTTTTTTATTCAAGCCCACATTCTTTAACACCGCCGATGATTTTTTGGAATTGCTTCGGGTCAGAACTGCGCCGGCCGATACGGGCTCGGGTTTATTAACTGCCAGCCGGGCCGTGCCGGCTTGGACAACTGGCAATTTAAGGGGGCTGGCTCGGCGGCGCGGCACAATATCGCTAATGCGCCCGGCCCCAACCCGACCGCCGGCCACAATGGCATTCTCCTCCCAATCGGCTTCGTTCTTGATCACGGCCAAACCGGCCCGCTCGGCAAAAACACGACCCATCAAATCGCTGGTTACAACTGCCAAACTCTTAGTGTTCATCTCGCCGGCCTCTCTTATAAGGTGAGCATCAACAATATTCTGAATAACCCGCGCTCCAGTAGGAATAACCAATTCCAATTCAACCGCCCTAGCCGCGGCAATCTTCCGTACCACCGAGTGAATATCCTCGTCGATGTCTATGTAGATGGTTACTTTGGACATACACTATATTAAATCCAAAATTTTAAGCACTAAATCCGAAACAAATTCAAAATTCTAAGTCCAAATGTTCCAAACGGATTTTATTTTGCCTGCCTGCCGCAGGCAGGAGATTTGGATTTTGGTCATTGGGATTTGTTTAGGATTTATGATTTTGGATTTAGGATTTGAGACAGGAATTTCGTGCTTTGAATTTGATAACCCCTCATAATCAAATTATACACCAAAATATATCTTTCCCCTATTCCACAACCGCTCTTATCCTCCGAATACCGGCGCTGGACGATTCTTCTTTGATGATTCTAAACCGGCCGATCTCCCCTGTTCGCGCCACATGCGGCCCGCCGCAAAGCTCCTTGGAAAACGCTTCTTGATCGTCACCGACAATATAGACCTTAACCATTGCCGGATAATCGCCCCGGTAAAAAAAGAGCGCCCCCGACTTTTTTGCCTCCTCCAGCGGCATTTCCCGCACCCTAATGGGATAATCCTGGGCTATAATTTCATTGACCATGTTTTCTACCTTTCTGATCTCCTCGTCGGTGAGTTTGCGCCCAAACACAAAATCAAACCGCGTGCGCTCGGCGGTGATGTCAGAACCCCTTTGAGATACCTCGTCACCCAAAACTTTATGCAGGGCGGCGTTCAAAAGGTGAGTAGCGGTGTGCAGGCGGGTTTTTACTTCCAACTCCTCTTGGCTTGAGGCGGTAAGGTCGCCCGAGACAATGCCATGCCCGCCAAACTTTTTCTCCACACCGGCGCGTGAAACTTTTTGGTGCTTCTTTAATTCCTCGTCAAAATGTTGGCGCGACAAATCCCGCGTTTTGGCACCGCCGAGTTCTTTAATAATTTCATAGGGCAAACCATAAGTTTGATAAAGATCAAAAGCCGCCCCGGAGTCCACTTGACTAAGCCGGTCAAGTTCCCTAAGACCTCTCTCTAATGTTTTACCAAACCGCTCCCATTCCAGACCAACTTCTTGGCGAATAATCTCACGGCCGGCGGCAAGCTCCGGGTAAAATTCGCCGTAATTCTTGATAATGTTTTCAATAATAGTTTCAAAAACAGCTGGCGGGATTTTATAGATATGTTCATAAACCAAGGTGCGCCTGATCAGCCGCCGCAAAACATAACCACGATCCTTGTTGGACGGCCGCACCCCGTCGGCCAACAAAAACACACTGGCCCTAACATGATCGGCTATGATTCTTTTTTGTCTTTCGGGAACATCGGTTGGGATCGGCACCAGCAGCGGAGTGAACAAATCAGTTTCAAAAATATTGTTTTTGCCCTGCACTATCATGGCGAGGCGTTCCAGCCCCCAGCCGACATCAACTCCTTTTTGCGGCAACGGAGCCAAGCTGCCGTCTTTTGCGGCGTTATATTCCATAAACACCAAAGTGGCCACTTCCAAATTATCTACATAAACTTCGTTGGCTGCACCGCAAGGCCCCTCCGGCCCCGGCGGCCCCCAGACATTCCCTGACCTATCCCCTTTTTTGATTCTTTCCTCCGGCAGAAACTTCAACCAAGCTCCATGGGATTCTTTATCAAAAGGGATTTTCTCGTCTCCAGCGAAAACGGTCGCTGAAATGCGCTCGGAAGAAATCTGAAAAATTTTTATGAGCAATTCATAAGTCCATTCAATGGTTTCTTTTTTAAAATAATCTCCGAAAGAAAAATTGCCCAGCATCTCAAAAAATGTCAGATGCGACTCATCACCGACTTCGTCTATGTCGGAGGTGCGAAACGATTTTTGAATAGAGACGGTGTTTTTTGATCCAAAATCCTGGAGCGGATCTTTCTGGCCAATAAAATACGGCTTAAACTGCTGCATCCCGGCCGTAGTCAAAAGCACCGAAGGATCATCCGGTATAAGGGAACTTGACGAGACTATTTTGTGTCCTTTTTGCTTAAAAAACCGCAAAAACTTGCGTCTAATCTCTTGGGAAGTCATGATACTGTTAATCTTAACTAAAAAATACATAAAATCAAAGAAGAAAGAGTGTCCTCTTACAATACAATTACAATACTGCACCGTGAGCATGCTATCGCATGCTCACGGTATTATGGTATTACTGATCCTTCCTATACATCCTGCATTACACAGACAATTCTACAACCAACTACGAAGAACTTAGTTTTTCCCAAATTTAAGATGCGGAGGCAGTGACATGATAGCTACAATAGATCAAAAATTTTCCTAAAATGAAGTTCGTTATCAAGAGAAATGGCAGTAACTAGGCGGACATGCGGCCGGACATCAAAAAATTCAATCACATAATCAATTTCATTCTGGCAGGGATAAGGGCAAATAAAAACACTCTTTTGATATTCGCAAAAACCCAAACGTCTAAGTGCTGAACGCAAGGCCTCGCGGGCACCTTTCCTCCGTTCAGGAATGTCAAAAGTACCAGTCTCCACTTCTTGTCCCAGTATTTTGGCTTTTTTACCCGCATAGTCTCAATGTTAAAAGTAATGGCTCTCTTCCTGCCTTTATCTGTTAACACCATAGTAACCGAACCGTCCGGATTATCACGGGCAGCAACAAGTTTGGATTTATACAAATTCCTTAAAGCATTATTCAATGCTCGTTGGTTGATTTTTTCCCACTCTTTCTTAACTTCAGCAATAACCCTAAAGTATTGTTTGGACGTGCGGGCCACACTCAAGCCAGCACCGCCTAAAAGCAACAAAAGAACTTTTTGCTGATTGGGTCCTAGTCGATCAATTTTTTTACCGGCATTGGGCATATTCTGATTGTAACCCAACAAACCCCTAACTACAATGAGCATGCTATAGCATGCTCATTGTAGTTAGGTACATCTAGTATCCTAGCCCATTCTAGTACTTTGTGGGTAATTTGTGCTTACAGCTACATATCCACGATTTACACTTGCAGAAAAATGAACCCGACCCCGCCCCTCGACAAGCTCGGGTCGGGGTATTACGGGCGGTAAAATAAAAAAGAGACTGCGGTTTTTTGCAATCTCCTTTTAACCGGGGCGAAAGGCGAAGGTCGAACCTTCGGGTTGGCTCCTAGTCTTGGAATCTGAAGCTCAATTCCCCAATGTGCATCTCGTGACCACCATGCCGATGGGCAGACCCGGTATGGTGGTCATCGCACATAATCTCCATCTCATGCGACTTTATTTTGCCCTCCTTGGCAAGTTGAAGAACTAGAATCAGATTGTCAACATCAAACAACCGTGTACTCAAATCCGCACTGGGCTGTTTATCCAAAACCTTGATGTACATTTTCATACAAAATCCATCCTTTCTTCCAGATATTGAACTTTACCCTTTCATTTAAGGTAAGGTACAGAAAGTGAGCATGTAATAGTGTACAAGAGACAATTATGATTTGTCAATAACCCCTCCCCCCAGCAATTCTTCGCCCCGATAAAACACCACCGACTGGCCGGGGGTGATGGCGCGGACGGGCTGGTTAAATACTACGCGCCATTGGCCGTTGGCTATTGGCTCCAGCTTAGCTGGCACCGGTTCTTGGCGGTAGCGGACGGCGGCTTCAATATCAATCGGGCCGGTGGAGTCAGCGCCGCCGATGAAACTAACATCCTTAGCCACCAAGGATTGTGACTCCAAAGCCGACTCCTCGTTGGCGGGAGCTACCACTAAAGTATTGGCGGCATAATTTTTTTGGGCCACATAGTATGGCCCGGTGCCGCCGATGCCAATACCCTGGCGCTGGCCGATGGTGAAAAAGTCCAAACCGGAATGAGTGCCGATCTTTTGGCCCAAAGTGGTAACAATATCCCCCACGGCGGTTTTAACATACGGCTTTATAAACTCGGCCACATTCACCGGACCCATAAAGCAGATACCCTGCGAATCTTTCTTCTCGGCCGTAGGCAAACCAAACTCCCGAGCTAATTCTCTGACTTTGGCTTTTGATTCAATCTCTCCAATGGGGAACAAACACTTGGCCAGTTGTTCTTGTTTAAGCGTCCATAAAAAATAACTTTGATCTTTGTTTTGATCTTTCGCCTTAATCAACGAATAACGAATTTGTTTCGAATTTACGAATTTACGAATATTTTCCGATTCGTTTATTCGTTTATTTGTAAAGGATTCGCTATTCGTTGATAATCGGACATAATGTCCTGTGGCCGCAAAATCCGCGCCCCGCTCCAAAGCTCGGCGCAAAAACAAACCAAACTTTATTTCGCGGTTGCACATTACATCGGGATTAGGCGTGCGTCCGGCCAGATACTCGGCCACCATATAATCAACAACTTTAGACTTATACTCCGCCGTAAAATCCCACATCTCAAAAGGAATAGCCAGCTTCAAGCAAACCCGCAGAGCGTCCAGTCGGTCTTCTTGCCAGGGGCAAGGCCAAGCCGGGTCAGTCCATGTTTTCATAAACACGCCGGTGATCTGATAACCCTGATTCTGCAACAAAGCGGCGGCAACGCTGCTATCAACCCCGCCGCTCATGGCTACGAATACCCGTTTCTTGTCCACAAGCGTGGTTATTGACCCCGTTAGAGATCCACGAGCCGAAAGTTTTTTATTTTGCATATTCGGCGGGGGGATTTGTTTTCATTGATGATACGCAACAAAATCCCTAAATTATAATCCGTACACTACCACAACAATGGCAAAAATGGTAGTGGGTTTTTTGAAAAACTTTTGACGCGGGAAACGAGAGCTATTAGAAGGGCTGAAATCTTGCTACAATAAACACATTACCCATGCTTAAATCTATTCAAATAAAACTTTCAAGAATAAAATATGGGAGCGATTCTATCGGCCGTGATATTCGTGTTGAGGTTGAGGTGCTCGGCAAATTTTTGCGTATTGATAAAAGAATTAAAGCTGGGACAACCGCGGAGATAAACCGCGAGGTGGGAAGATTTGAGACCGACCGAGGATTATTTCAAACCGATGTTCTGATTACCGTAATTGAAAGAGACTTATTGTTTAATGATGTCGGTAACACGAAAGGCAATATAAAAGTTAATACCACCGCCGCCAAGCCACAGCAATTTGTTTTTGAAGTCCAAGCCAGAGAAAGTCACTCCCTATTGAGCAAATTATTCTGGGGAAAAAGAACAGCGATTTTTGAGGTGACTTTGGAAGCACAAA
>CAZGLK010000032.1:0-8663 GCA_964526375.1 uncultured Candidatus Saccharibacteria bacterium
TAAACATTGGCCCGGCGATCCAAAACTTTGTTTTGATCCTCCAAGCGATGCCAAGTCGCGCCGCTATCAACGCTTTTCAGAACAGCATCACCCAGTGTGCCCATATAAAGGATTCGGGGGTCTTTGGGATTGTGAACGATGGCAGTAACATCCAGACGGTTGATATTGGCGCCTTCCACCTTGCCCGAACGCTGCCACACCCCACCGCGATCGACGCTGGCGTAAACTCCGCCGCGAGGCGCCAAAAAATCGCCGGCCAAAGGCCCACCCACCACGGTTAAAGCCGCAATCCCCAATACGACTACGCCCACGAATTTAATTACATTGGCCATTTAATCTTGGATCTTGAATCTTAGAGCTTGGAGCTTGGAGCTTGGATCAATGCTCTAACTGCAACAACAAATTTTCTAAAATCAGCCTGGGGTTAGCGTTGGTTGTGGTAATAATCTGCTTGGCTTTGACGACAGCGCCGATGGCCGTGATCAATTCAGCCCTGCGATCAGACCGACTCAACAATTGCCGGCGCAAATTGATCAGCCAGCCGTCAACCAGTTCGGGCAAGTTAGCATCTTGCGCCAATTTTTCGGCAGCGGTTAAACATTCAATAACACTCAAACCGCCGTCAATCAGCTTGTCTATTATTATATCACCTTTTGGCGGCGGCGATATTGTGGGGTTGGCAAAGTTCAAACACAGCGCGCGGGAAATTATAGTTTTGGGAATAACATTAATACTGGCCGAGAGCAAAAAGATGACGCTGGCTGGCGGCGGTTCCTCTAGAGTTTTTAGCAAAGCGTCCCAGGCTTCTTCGCTTAAAAAATGGGCATCTTCAACCACAGCCGCCTTAAACCGCCCGCCCCAAGCCGAGCGGGAAATAAATGTTCTTAGCAGGCGAATCTGGCCAATGCCGATTTCTTTTTTGTCGGGCAATTTTTGAACCAGGTAAATATCGGGGTTGGCTTGTACATCCACGTCCGTTTCAGACCAACTCTTGAGACTAGGATTTTTGAGCCGACGGATAAAACTTCGAGCCACGAGGCGGCAAGCCGCCTGATCGGGGCCATGGAACAAAAAAGCATGGGGCACACAGCCGCTTTTTAAAATAGCGTCTAGATAATTTAGCTGGCGAGTATACATGTAGGACAAATGAGACCTATGAGTCCTATCACCGTTTCGCAAAAAGTGCCCGTTTATATAACTCCAAATTCTCCAAGGCTATCCCCGTTCCCTTAGCCACGCAAAAAATGGGGTCGTCAGCAATGTAGCAGGGCACACCGGTTTCCTGGGTTATTAGCGAATCAATACCGCGCAGCATGGCCGTTCCGCCCGAAAGTATCATGCCTTTATCCATAATGTCGGCCGCCAGTTCGGGGGGCGTGTCTTGCAAAACTTTTTTTACGGTTTTAACGATTTCGGCCAAGGTGTCCTTTATGGCCTTGGGAATTTCATTGGAATGCAGTTCAATGGTTTTAGGCAAGCCGGCCACCAAATCGCGGCCGCGTATTTCCAAAATTTCCTCCTCCTTTTGAGGCAAAGCCGAGCCCAGAGTGATTTTAATTTGCTCGGCGGTGCGCTCGCCCACAGCCATGTTATGGACTTTATGAATATAGTTCTGAATAGCCGCGTCCAAAGCGTTGCCGCCCACTCGGGCCGAGGCCCAAGCCACAATACCGCCCAGCGATATAACCGCCACCTCGGTGGTGCCGCCACCAATGTCTATAATCATGTGACCGGAAGATTCATTGATGGGAATACCCGAACCCAAAGCCGCCAGAACCGGCTCCTTAACCACATAGGCCGCTTTAGCCCCGGCCTTAAGCGTTGCTTCCACCACTGCCCGCCGCTCGGTGGAACTCACACCGGCAGGTACCGCCACCATGACTTCGGGTCTAAAAAAGCTGAATCGACCGGTTATTTTTTTAATAAAATGGCGGATCATGGCTTCGGTCACCCGATAATCGGCAATAACGCCGTCTCTAATGGGACGCACGGCCACAATAGTTTCGGGCGTCCGACCAATCATTTCCTTGGCCTCGGTGCCAACCGCCATAATGCGGTTGTCGTCTAAAGTAACCGCCACCACCGAGGGCTCGTAAATAACAATGCCCTTCGGCGGCACATACACCAAAGTATTAGCGGTACCTAAATCTATGCCAATTTTAACAGCCATATGTTTGATCTGACATTTGGATTTTGAAATTTGTCATTCCAGTTTATCTGGCTCTATCCTACCACCCTCTCGCAACTTTTCAAACCCCGCCCCGTTACTCAACTAGTTTGAGTAACGGGGCCCGCCCTTGAAGAAGATTCTGTGGTTCTATAACTAAAATAGTTTAGAGAAAGGAGTTCAATACCAGCCAGAATATCACTAACCAGAAGGTTTCTGTTTTCAGCGATCGCTGGAAATAGAAACCTAAATAGAAACTTAGATTTATCCCCCATATCTTTTTCAGGGGCAGGGTGGAAATCCAACACCAGTCTGAAATGGGAAAGATCAGCACAAACCCCCTACCTCTCTACTATACTTAGAAGTATAGTAGATAACACTACCATACTCTGTAGTATGGTAACGGATACAAACAATTTCAAAGATTCAAAAGGCGGCACGCAAAACGGACAAAAAGAAAAGCCCAAGCGCGCTTGGCGCGCTTGGGCCTGTGGCTACAGAGCCGGTCATAGGGCCGATTGCCTATCACCATTCTTTGCTAGACGGTTCCACACCGAAGCCATCAACCAGACAACCCCACCAAGTATAACACCACCTATCAATCCCCTGGCCTGCGTGTTTCCATTTCCCGTGGTGATAAGGAGAAACAGAAAAGACAGACTAATACAAACCGTAACAACTACTACCGCCACCGCAACTGCTGCCTTCCGCATCGTTTCTTTTAGCAACATATTCTCTTCACCTCCTTCTTGCCTGATCGGATTCGGTCAGAATCGCGCTAAAGAACTATCAACAAACATACAAAATAACGCCTACTTAGTCAATATGTAAAAACCAGTCGGGGTGTGCTTAGATAGAGAAACCAAAAATGACCCGAAAAACCCGAAGAATTCTATTTACCGCGGCCATAGCGGTTTTCTTGATGGCCGGTTTAGTGGTAACTCTGTATGCCCAGGGCTATCGCTGGGACTTTAAAACCAACCGCTTTCTTTTGTCGGGCGGCATTTTTTTAAAGTCCAAACCCAAAGACGCCCGCGTTTTTCTTAACTCCAAGGATTTGGGCCAACACACGCCTTATTTAATTAAAAACCTTCTGCCGCTAAGACAATATAAAGTAAAGATAACCAAGCCGGGCTACCAGCCCTGGGAAAAAGAATTTGGCATAGAGCCGGGTTATGTGGCCGAAGCCGAGAACATTGTTTTGTTTCCCGACAAGCTCAACTCTCAAATTATCTGGAACGACGCCGAATTAAAAGATTTCAGCATCTCGCCCGACGAAAAATGGCTGGCTTTAAAAACCGGCAGCAACCAGCTGACTCTGGCTCAATTATCAAACATCAATGCCACCGCCACGCCCATCAATTTCGGCGACCGGCGGCGAACCGTGGAGATTAAACTGCCCGAGAACAATCAGGGCTGGTCGGCCAATTCCAAAAAATTCATTTTCCAGCGCCAGTTGAGCTCCAGCCAAACCGCCTGGTACATCTGGGACAGCGGCAAAGATAAACTTACCAATCTTACCAGCACTTATGAGCGCGACATTGTGCTCAAAACCGCCGCCTCCGCGCCCTTGCCGCAAAAGTTTACAGCGGTAAAAGCAATGTGGTTCGGCGGCGACAAAACTATAGTGGCCCTGATAGACAACCGGCTCTTTCAGCTGGATTTGGAAAAGTCCAGTCTGGTTGATTTAAAAATGAGCGAGATTGTTGACTTTGACATTTTTGACGGCAAGATTATCGCCCTAAAAAAACCTGATATCCTGCTCGCGCTGGATTCCGCCGTGCAGAATGTAACGGCACTGGCCCAGCTAAAATTTGAACCGCAAAAAGTGCTAATCTCTCCCGAAGGCACCAAGGCGGCTTATCACAACAACCAAAATCTCGGCCTGATCTGGCTTAAAGAGACAACCAAACAACCCTTGCGCCAAGCCAACGACCAAGAAATTATTTTGGAAAACAAAACCTCATTAAGCAATGTTTACTGGCACACCACCGAAGAATACATCATCTACTTGGAGAACAACCAAATACAAGCAGTCGAACTGGACGGCCGCGGTAACAGAAATATAGCCACCTGGCCCGAAAAAATAACGGCCTTAAATTACCTCCCGGCGCTGGAGAAACTCTATTTGCTGGAGAGGGAACAGATACGGATATTCCCCGATAAATTCTAATCTAAATCCTAGATCTTGGATCTTTAAACTTGTACCTTGGACCCAAAATCAAAAGGCCAAGCCTCCTGTGAAGGCTTGGCCTTAAACAATTTACCTCTTGGAGAATTGCGGTGCTCTTCTTGCTTTCTTTAAACCGTATTTGCGCCGTTCTTTTTCGCGCGGATCACGCCGCAACAGACTGGACTTTTTAAGCTTTCTTCTAAAATTGGGGTCAAATTTAACCAAGGCTCGGGCTATGCCCAAACGGATAGCCTCGGCTTGAGCGTTAATGCCGCCGCCACTAACCTTTACTGAAACACTAAAATGATCCGCGGCCCGCAGTTTATTTAAAGATTCCAAGGCCAGCTCGCGCAAAAAAGGCAAGGTAAAATAATCTTTGATATTCTTGTTGTTGATTGTAAAAATACCCTCGGCCGCCGAGTCCTTGGGGTTAGCCGTAAATATCCGCACCCGGGCCACAGCCCGTTTCCTGCGGCCCACCGCCTCAAAATACCGTTTGGTGTCTTTTTTTTCAAGGCTCAACGGCTCTTTGGGTTTAACCGTACCTTTCTTTCGTGCCGGCACCTCCACCTTTTTGACCTTAGATTTTGTTTTTATATCTGCCATCTTAATTTAATTTAGCTGATCCAATCGCGCCCTTTAACAATTTTAATTTCTTAATCAATTTACTGCGCAATCTGTTTTTGGGCAACATACCGTAAACCGCCTGTCTAAAAACCTCGCGGGAATCTTTGACCATAAATTCCTCAAGCGATCGCACCTTTATGCCGCCGGGGTAGCCCGAATGACGGTAGTATTTTTTGGCTTGCAATTTGTTGCCGCTGAATTTTAACTTATCGGTGTTAAAAACCGTAATCTCTACCGAACTGACCGCATTGGGCCTAAAACTAGGACTCTCTTTGCCGCGCAAAAGCAAAGCTACCCGGCTGGCCAACCTACCGAGAATCTCTCCAGTTGCGTCAAATCTATATTCTGACATTTGTGTTACACCTGACAAAATAATCCCAAACTACAAATTTATCCGAATACTCCAAATAAATCCATTCGGGTCATTCGGATGTATTCGGATTTTTTGGATCGCGTTATCAAAGATTTTCAACATGTTTCTATACAAACTCCACATAACACATCCTCGCCCCGTCTTTTCGTATCTCACCGGTTTTTATAATTCGAGTATAACCACCGGCGCGTGTTTGATAACGCGGGCCGATTTCCTTAATCAATTTGCTTACTGCCTTGGGCGGCAATGTTTTGGCAAGCAAACGAATGCTGTACAAGCCGCCTTTTTTGGCTTTAGTGACCAAAGGCCCAACCGCCTTGTTCAATTCCTTGGCCTTGGCCTCGGTGGTTTTAATACGGCCCTTCAAAACCAAAGCCATCAGTAAGCTTTTCAGCAAAGCCTTCCGGACTTTCTTTACACGGCCGAACTTGCGGCCTTTTTTCTTTAGATGACGCATAGAAATCAACGAAAAACGAATCTATACTAATTTGCGAATAAACGAATTGACTTATAAATTCGCCTATTCGTTTGTTCGCATCATATTCGTTATTCGCTGATAATAATCTACTTTTTGCTCTTGCTGCTTTTCTTCACAACTTTCTTCACGACCTCCGGCTCGGGTATTTCAATACTCCCCATCACCTTAATATGCTCATCCAAAATATCCACCGCTTTTTTAAAAGCCGCTTCTGGAACCATGGTGCCGTCGGTCTCAATTTCAAGAATCAGTTTGTTAAAATCGGTGCGGTCGCCCACCCGCATATTCTCTACATTAAATTTAACCTTGCGCACCGGCGTGTAAATAGCATCCACCGCGATACTGCCCACAGGCAGTTTGTCTTTCTTGCGGCGCTCCACCGGTTCGTAGCCAATGCCGGGTGAAACTTCCACCTCAATTTCCAAAACGGCTTTTTTGTCGGTCAGGGCGGCCAAATAAACCGAGGGGTTGACTATCTCCACATCGCTTGAAGATTCAAAATCGGCCGCCGTTACCTTTTTTTCGCCTTTGGCCGCCAGATGCAAAATAACACTCTCGTCTTTAAACAGCTTAAAACGGACCTGCTTAAGATTAAGCAGAACATGGATCACATCCTCCATAACATGGGGTATAGTGGCAAACTCGTGGCTGACACCGGCTATTTTAACAGTGGTTATAGCCGCGCCGGGAATAGACGAGAGCAAAACCCGCCTTAGGGCGTTGCCCAGGGTAGTGCCATAACCCGGATAAAGACTATCCACTTCAATCACCGCCGAGTTTTCCTCGCGGCTAATTACTTTGGGCTGTTGGGGCAATGAAAATTGTTGCATAATAATTGCGATAAAATAATCCCAAACTACAAATTTATCCGAATGCTCCTAATTCATAATTCCCTATTCATGATTCATTTGGAGTATTAGGATATATTCGGATTTTTTGGATTATGTTATCAATTTATCTAGAATAAAACTCCAAAACTTTGGCCATTTCCGCAGGCACCTCGGCCAAAAATCCGGCATCGGGCAGGCCCGTAACCCGGGCCGACAACTTTTCTTTATCCAAATCCAGCCAAACCGGCGGCTGAAACTTTTTTAAAACGGTCCTTGTTTCAGCAAAATTTTTATTGGCTTGGCTGGCAGACCGTATGTTAATTTGATCTCCGGCTTTAACCGAATAGCTGGGCGAGTAGGTTCTGCGGTCGTTGACGGTAAAGTGGCCATGGCTCACCATCTGCCGAGCCGCGCGCCGGCCGGACGCCAAACCCAGGCGGAAAATAACATTATCCAACCGCCGCTCCAGCATTTCCAGCATCACCAAGTGCGTTACTCCCAGCTTACCCGCGGCCGCGTCAAAATATTTTTTAAACTGCTTTTCACGCAGACCGTAAATCAACTTTAGCTTTTGCTTTTCCAAAAGCTGGCCGCCATATTCCGAGGGCCGCCGCGGCCGGTTTTTGCCGTGCTGACCGGGCGGGTAGGGTTTGCGCACCGAACTGCATTTGGCCGAATCGCAAACCTTATACCCCAACCGCCGACATTTTTTGCAAGTAAATCCGTACACTAGGTGTTAGCTTCCTAGCTTATTAGCTTACTAGGAACGTATACGATCCTAAAAAGCTAACAAGCTAATCAGCTAGTAAGCTAAACTCTGCGGGGTTTGGGCGGCCTCGGCCCGTTATGCGGCATGGGTGTAACATCTCTAATAGTCGTAATGTTCAGACCCTGACCCATTAGAGCTCGCACCGCAGACTCCCGGCCCGAACCGATACCTTTTACATAAACCGCAACATCCTTTAAGCCGACCTTTCTTATTCTCTCGCCCAGCGATTCAACCACTCTGTTGGCGGCGTAAGGCGTGGCCTTTTTGGGGCCCTTAAAACCCAAAGCGCCGGCCGAAGAGGTGGCAATAACATTGCCCTCGCCGTCAGTTAAACTGATTAAGGTGTTGTTGTAACTGGCCTGAATATAAACCCGGCCCTTTTCCACCGCGCCGATTTTCTTGCCAACGGCTTTATCTCCAGCCGGCTTGGCCGCCGAGGTTTCTTCGGCTGATTCTGATTTTTGGATGATACGTTTCTTGCCCATGTGGTAACGAATGTACTAATCACCTACGAATATACTAATCTATTCATTCGTATATTCGTAACAATTCGTAATTTCGTAACATTATGTCTTTTGCCCCGGCGGTTTTCGGCCCGAACCCATGGTCTTGCGCACATTGCCGCGGCGGGTGCGGTTGTTGGTGCGCGTCTGCTGACCCCGCACCGGCAGGCCTCTCATGTGCCGCACACCCTGATAAATACCAATATCCTTCTTGCGTCTGATGTTTTGGGTTATTTCCCGTCGCAACTCGCCTTCTATTTTAAAATTCTTCTCTATAAACTCTTTAATGCGGTTGGCCTCATCGGCAGTTATGTCTTTGGCTTTCTTGCCCGCGTCAATTTTGGCGGCTCGCAAAACCTGCTCGGCTGTGGTTGGGCCAATGCCAAAAATATATCTTAAAGATATTTCCATTCTTTTGTTATCGGGAATGTTGATGCCAACAATTCTCACAACTAGCTTTTAGCTTTTAGCTTTTAGCTTACTAGGAATAAAACCCAAAAACAGTTCCTAGAGCCTAACCCCTAAAAGCTAATCCCTATCCTTAGCCTTGTCTTTGTTTGTGCTTGGGATTGGCGCAAATAACATAAATTCGACCGCGCCGTCGAACTGTTTTGCACTTATTGCAGATTTTCTTAACTGAAGGTTGTACTTTCATCAACTTGATAAAATAATCCCAAACTACCAATTCATCCTAATGATCCTAATAAATCATTTGGAGCATTAGGATATATTCGGATTTTTAG
>CAZGLK010000033.1:0-8523 GCA_964526375.1 uncultured Candidatus Saccharibacteria bacterium
AGAAACTGGTCTTATAAGCAAGTGATTGATTGTCTGGTAAAAAAATTTGGTTTTACCCATTCTCATACACGCGGTAGTCATATGTATTATTTTAAGAAAGCATCCACAAATGAAGAAAAGGATTTACTTACCGACGTAACTTTTGGGGATAAGTCGATTCATCCAAAAACAATGAAGGCTATTTTACACAAAGCAAGAATATCGGAAAAAGAATGGCTAGATACTTGCTGTTAGTAATGTTTTATAAAAAGTAGCCAAAGGATGCGCAGAAAAACATCGGCTCGAACCATATTTTGTAGAAGCAGAAAAGAAAAATTTTCGTAAGATTCTCTCCAAGAAGCGGCACTTGCAGCTTCTTGACCTTTATGGCGTGACATGCTAGGCTTGAGTATCGTCGAAAGTACGTAATTCGACGAACTCTGCGGCGAGAGAGTCGTGGTAATCATGTACATTGAAAAGGAGGAATCGGTATGGCAACAGAAACCCAGTCAGTCATTGCAGTATCAGTCAAGGAGCTTCAGGAGTTTGGTTGTCCCCACTGCGGGTATCGTTCCGGCTACACACCTATTTCGGGTGGCGGAGCCGCCGTCTGGACGTGCGGAAGTGAGGAATGCGGCAAAACCTGCTGTGTTCTCGCCGAAGGCATGACCAAGTCAATTATCGGTTTCGGCGACTTCTATCCGGAGCTCCAAGTTCATCCCCGTCGTGGTACGCCGAGTCATGGGCGACCCGACAAAAAACCGGCCGACGGAGGCGAGTTCTTTCGCTCTCGCGGTATCGGTTTGGACAACTGTACCTGCTTCGTCTGCGAAACACACGATCGCGATGGGAAGGGGCATACCATGCTCAATAACATCGCGGCATTCGTACAGAACAAGGAAGCTGGTAAACGCGTGGTCGCCATGTTTCCGCAGGGCGCGCGACTGGACTATCGCGAATTCGAGCCAGACCGCGTACAGGTCAAGATCGGCGCATGCGACTCGCACCTTGCCAATCTTCAAAAGCTCGACGAGCTCACGCAGAATGGCATCATCACTGTGAGCCGAATCAATGAAGCGAGGGCTTGACCTTCGCACGACAAAGGCGTCTGTCTAATCAAACTCATTGAGTTTTGATTGGCAGGCGCCTCTTTCTTTTCCGAAAAAGAATTTGCCGCCAAAGCAGTAAATTTTTCAATAATTTTCGATTGAAAAATTTACTGAAATGAGTTATTATTAACTCTAGGACCTACGTGTTTAACCCTTTCCCCTCCTAGAATAGGAGGGGGCGGGGGTGGTAGCCGCGCAAAGAGATGCTTTTGTTGCATGGCACAACCTACCCCTCCTAACCTCCCCTATGCTAGGGGAGGAACTAAAGTGCGTAAATCCTAAACTCATAAGAAAAATTTGAAATTGTCATTCGTGCGGCTTACTTCGACTTCGCTCAGTACGAGCCGCCGCCTTTCCGAATTTTCGCGGGGGGACTTCCTCGCCCCGAGCCTGTCGAGGGGCGAAAGCGGTTCGGACTAATTCAAGTATTCTGCACCACTTGTACGGGGCGTGTAGACTCAAAATCGATCTATGTCCAACCTCAACCACCGGTATTCCCCTGCTTGGGAGCAGGACAGAAAACATTTTTAATCATCAAATCAAACCATGCGCAGAATAGAGCAAGACTTAACCATTGCTTCTCCAGGCCATCTCCCACACAACAAAGAGGGCGCTCCGTATTTGGAAAACATAAATAACAACCCCCTAGAAAAAGTCGGGCTGTTGATTGAAGCGCTTCAGAACAACAGGCTTCCTTTAATAGAAACTGCAGACGGGCAAAAAGCGCGGGTTTTAGAGATCGGCCCGGGCGGAGGAGGAGGGCTTGAAATACTGAAACAAGAAATTAAACAATTGCCGCCAAATTCCCCTGAGGTTGAGGTTTTAACCGTTGACCTAATTTCACCTGAAAAAATCTCGGAACACAAGGGGCTCGTCAGATCAAAACATCCAGAAGCCAGGCCGGTTGTCGGCAGAGCGCAGGACTTACCTTTCCGCGATAACTCCTTATCCGGCATCAATGCCTCGGCTATACTGCACGAGATCAATTCATACAGCATTTACGGACCCGGGGCATCAAGCATTAATAGGACCCTACGCGAAGCGAGTCGCGTGCTCGCGCCAGGGGGAACTTTCTGCTACCGTGATGTGTCGGCTCCGCTTGAGGACCTGAAATCCTTTCAATCGGATTCCTACGGTAACGAAACATGGCTACGATTCATCAAATTCTTCACGGCTGAATTTTTGAACAAAGGACGCAAATTCTATCAAAACGAGCGGGACAAAGTCAGCCTGCAACAAAACGGCATAGCTGTAGACTGGGAAACCATAAACCCTTCCGTAAAGCTTGATATTAACGCTCCCGTAGGATTGCTCCGGGAAATACAACATCACTACATTACATTCCGCAAGCACTTGCTCCAGCAAGACGGATTCGAGGTTACCGTGGAAAAAGAGCAATGGTTGGATGAAAATAACTCGCGCAAGGAAATGGCTGTGCGGGTAGGCCCAAACAGCGAAATCCTGCAAGCTCTGTTCAAAGAGAGTGAGTTTAAAGTGCTTGGCGAAAACGAGTACTTTATTGCAGACAGCTTGGATTTTGACCGAGCAATTGATGAAGGACTGCTGCGTGCTTTCAGGGAAGCGGAGACCGGCGCCCAAAAAGCTCAGGAGCTACTCGCTTCTTGGAAAGACTTGGAGGGCGGTGAATACTATTGCTACTATAATCTCAATGACTTACTTATGAATACAGTCCAACAGTCCATGGAGCAATCAGGCGGACAGTATGCTCTACTCCCAAAAAGCGCCGATGAAATTGCGTTTTTAGATAGGAATTACTATCAGCGGTATCTGAATGAAACCCTGTCCCATCCCTTGCCCGAACAAAAACAAGTAGTGCGGTTTTGGAAACAACCAAGAAAAGCGGCATTGCAATCCCTTGAAAGCATTGCAAATGAACCTGATATAAAATCCAAACTTGGAGCAAACGGCCAAGACACCCTAGCAAAAATAAAAAATATTCTGTCTAAAATTGAGTGATCACGGAGATTTTGACAAAGAAAAGAACTCCCTGGAGTACGCTCGGTTGCGCCTCGCTCCACCCAAACCCGCTAACACCAGCTTCATTAAATCGCATATATTATACGCCATAGCGAAAAACCAAAAATTGCAATTCAAAAAGCGCGCTGGTCTTTTTTGACACAGCGCGCTTTGTTTTTCGAGGCGAGGCCGTAAGGTGCAATCATCATCTTGTTATCCACCTCGGTATGGCCCGATCAAGCCGCCGAGTGCCTTTCCAACCGGCCCAGCCAGGGTAGCATCTGCCAGCCAGCTTAACCGGTAGGCCCGCCACAGCCAGAGGCGTTTCCAACACCACCACGACCAACAGCAGAAGGTACACCACCGAGAACCTGCTGTACACCTTAACCAGATAAGCCGAGAAGTCAGCGATGTTCTTGATTCTATCCCTATCCATAACAACCTCCTTAGACCTAGAAACCAGCCCTAGTTTTTCTGGCTGGCCAAGTAAAAACGCTCCAAATACCCCACCAAGCTGGCAAAAGCATAGCGGGCGGAAAAAAGAAGCAGGAAAGATAAATATAAAAAAGTTATCATCCCCACTTGCCAGTGAAATTTTTTTTCTAAAAATCTCATTACCAGCCAGCTAAAAATTGTGGTTACATAAAAACCTTGTTTAATTTTTCCGGCCCGGTGGGATTTCACATTCCACTTTTTGGCAACCCCCACAAACCAAGTGACTATTAGTCCGGTCTCGATAAGAAGAATCATTCCCAAGACTGATTTTATAAAACTAAAAACTAGACCCTCCCCCAAACCGAGGCTTGTTTCCAAACGGATGTCCGCAATAAAAAACACGAACAAGGGACAGACAAACAATTTATCACGCCAGCGATCCAGAGAAATCCCAACAGGACTTTCAATTTGCCACTTGCGCGCCAGCCAGCCGTCAGTAAGATCCGTCAGAGCCGCCACGATAGCCAGTAAAAGAACCGTACCCTGGTTTTGATAATCCCAGACCAAAACACTAGTCCAAACCGCCGCAACCATCCCAACAAAAGTCACGGTGTTAGCCGAGTGCTTAAACAAAAAAGCCCTCATACAGCCTCCTCAATTTTAAAAGAACATTACGGCTGGCGCCGGGCGCCAGCCAATTCATGACCCCGATTTCAGCCGCTTTAACTTAAACACCAGCCAGCTTACGGCCACGCCGGCCAGCCAGCCGGCAGCGATGTCGCTGGGGTAGTGAACCCCGGCGGCCACGCGGGCCAAGCTGATAATAACAGCCGAGGCCAGCAAAAACCAGCCTACTTTTTTTTCGCCAGAGAGTAAAAAATAAACGGCGATGGCCATAAAAAAGGTGGCGTGCCCCGAAGGAAACGAGGCCTCAAAAGGGCTTTGGTTTATTAAGGCTTGCAGGTGCTGGGCCACGAACGGCCGCGGCCGCGGCCAAAAGTAGCGAATCACCGCCACCACCCCAAACCGCGCCGCCACTGCCGAAAACAAAGCCAAGCCCACCCGCGTCACTCGGGCTTTTAGTTCAGTGCGGTTGATCCGTTCAAACCAGACATAAGCCAGCAAGGCCACCCCTACTACCACTTCCCAGTAAGCCGAAAAAAGAATAATGGCCGTATCCAATGTTATGGCTTTATTGGACACGCCGTATATTGCGGCAAATAAAAAATTATCCACGGTAGATAAATTGTTTAGCTAACTTCGCGACCTCTCTCTTAATAATACCCAAAGATTCTTTTTTTTGTAAGGCGCGGTCAATAAAGCCGGCAATTTTTTTCATTTCTTTTTCTTTCATGCCTAACGTGGTAACCGCCGGCGTCCCCAAGCGGATACCCGAAGGATCCCAGGGCTTGCGGGTATCAAAGGGTATCATGTTCTTGTTCACGATTATACCCGCCTCTTCAAGCTTCTGCCCAGCCTCTTGCCCAGTTAACCCAAAAGCGGCGACGTCAATCAGCAGTAGATGGTTGCCCGTCCCGCCAGAGATAATCTTGAAATTCAGCCGGCTTAACGTTTGTGCCAAGGCTCTGGAATTGTTAACAACTTGCCGGGCGTAACGTTTGAAAGACGGCTTAAGAGCTTCTTCCAGAGCTACTCCGATAGCGGCAATAGTGTGAAGATGCGGACCGCCTTGCAAACCGGGAAATATCGCTTTATCAATGCCGTCCGAAAGATTCTGCCGCGAAAATATGATCGCGCCCCTCGGCCCGCGCAACGTCTTGTGGGTGGTAGAGGTCACAATATCGGCATACTTGAAAGGCGCGGGGTGCGCCCCGCCCGCCACCAAACCGGCGATGTGGGACATATCAACCATCAAAAGGGCTCCAACCTCGTCGGCGATTTTTCTAAACCTGCCAAAGTCTATAATTCTCGGATAAGCCGTGGCTCCAGTCACTATAAGTTTGGGCTTGAAGGTTTGGGCTTGTTTTAAAATGGCTTCGTAATCAAGAAAAAAATTTTGCCCCACGCCGTAGTGTTCAAAGTTAAAAAGACGACTGGTTAAACTGACCTTGTGGCCGTGCGTGAGGTGGCCGCCGTGCTCCAAAGACATAGCTAGGATTTTATCGCCCAAGTTCAATACTCCCAGATAGGCGGCCAAATTGGCTGAACTGCCGGAATAGGCTTGGACATTAACTCCCCATTGCCTGGAGTCAAGTTTAAAAACCTGTCTGGCCAAACGTTTGACTTCATCCTCTATTTCATCAACCACGGTATTGCCGAAATAATAGCGCTGATGCGATTTGCCCTCGGCATATTTGTTGGTGAGAAACGAACCCAACGCATTCAATACATTGCGGGAAACATAATTTTCCGAAGGTATCAAATTGATGACGCGGAGCTGGCGGGCGGTTTCTTTTTTTATGAGTTGTTTAATCATAATTTGAGTTTCAGCGGCTTATCGCCGACAATATTTTTAGAACCTGATCCTTGCTGGCTGGGTTTATACGCACGACCTTAGGTACGGGGGTCATTAGATCTATAATTGTCGACGGCTCCGATGTTGGCAAAGCACCGGCGTCAACAATCAAATCGGGCTGATGTTTTTCCAATTCAAATCGTCCCCATATTGCGCGCGGATCCGACGACGGCTCCTCGCCGGAAACGTTAGCCGAAGTGCAAGTTATCGGCCCTTCAAAATCGGCCAGCAGTCTTTGGCAAAAATCATTGTTGGGTATCCGCAAAGCCAGGCTGTCCTTGCCCGCCGTTACCAGATAAGGCACGATGCTTTTCTTTCTTAACACAAAAGTAAACGGCCCGGGCCAAAGAGATTTTATAATACCTTCCTGCTTGTAATCAATAACGGCTACCGCCTTGGCCATACCTATGGAACTTATCATCACCGGCACGGGTTTGCTGGCAGGCCGCTTTTTAATTAGAAACAGCCGCCGCAGGGCTTCGCTGTCAAAAACATTTACCCCTAACCCGTATAGGGTATCGGTGGGAAAAACCACCGCCCCGCTCTTAAACAAAACCAAGGCCGCCTCTTTAGAGGCCAGCTCGGGAGAGAAATTATTCCTCACATCTAGTACTCGCATAAATATAACACCAATACGCAAATTTACACTAATGACGCGAATAATTTTAACGCATTGGCGTCATTCGCGATTCATTAGCATATTGGCGTTATGCCACAACAAAGTTGATCAGCTTGTCCTTAACAAAAATTATACGCTTGATTGGGCCAACCAAGTATTTGGCAATTTCTTGGTTGGTTTTGGCTTCAAGCTCTACATCATCTTGGGAAGAACCGGCCGACAATCTAACTACCCCCCGAGTTTTACCGTTTATCTGCACCACAAAATCAGCCGACTCCTCTTTGATAAACCGGGGATTATACTTAGGCCACGGCTCTTTATGAACCGATCTGAATCCTCCGCGCCTGCCCGCGCCTGTTTTATCTCCGCGTGAGTCCGCGTTACCGTCCGCGTGAGTCCGCGTTTCCTGCCAAAGCTCCTCGGTAATGTGCGGCGCAAAAGGTGCCAAAAGTTTAAGAAACGGCTCCAAATCATCCGCACTAACCCTATCGGGCTTGGCCTCAAATTCATTTAGCAGAATCATCAAGGCCGATATGGCGGTATTATACTGCAGACCCTCAATATCCTCCGTAACTTTCTTTATTGTTTTATGAACCGATCGTTCTAAATCTCTTATAGATTTTAATCTTGGAACTTGGAACTTGGAACTTGGAACTTGATTAGAAATTAGAAATTGGGAATTAGAAATTATGTTCCATATCCTCTCCAAGAATCTAGTTATCCCCCTAATTCCGCTATCGCTGAAATCGCCTCCCTGCTCAAAGGGTCCAATAAACATCAAATACATTCTTAGGGCGTCCGCACCATAGGCGCGGATATATTCATCGGGATTAACCACATTACCTTTGGACTTGGACATTTTAGCGCCGTCTTTAATTATCAAACCGTGCGCTCTAAATTTTTTGAACGGTTCTTCAAAACCCAATACCCCCCAATCCTTAAATGCCATAGCCAAAAACCTTACATAGAGCAGATGCAAAACTGCATGCTCCGCCCCGCCGATGTACATATTAACCGGTAACCATTCATTAATAATATTTTTATCTAACGGAAAACTTTTGAATTTTGCCTTGAACTTTTGACTTTTGACTTTTGACTTTTGACTTTTCAGAAAAAGGTACCCAAGGTAATACCAGGCAGAGTCAAGAAAAGTATCCGAAACATCAGTTTCCCGCCGCGCCCAGCTTTGGCATTTGGGACAGCGGACTTTATAAAATTTCTCATCAGCGGCCAGGGGAGACTTATCCGTGCCGGTCGGCCGGAAGTTTTTGATGTAGGGGAGTTTAACGGGCAAATCCTTCTCCGGCACAGCAACCCACCCCGGGTTTGGATTTTTGGAAGTCCGACTTCCAGATACCAAACTGGCGCACTTTTCACAATAAATCATGGGTATCGGCGGCCCCCAATACCGCTGGCGGGAAATCAGCCAGTCCCGTAAGCGATATTGCGTCTTTCTTTTCCCGCCGACAAATTTCGTTATCTCCCACTTGGCTTTTTCCGAATCCAGTCCGTTAAATTTTCCGGAATTGATCATCTTGCCGTCACCAACATAGGGCAAATCGCCGCCCTCAATCACCCGCACTACCCGCAACCCAAATTTTTTGGCAAACTCGTAGTCCCGCTCATCGTGCGCCGAAACAGCCATAATGGCTCCGGTCCCCACATGACCCAAAACATAGTCCGCCACCCATATCGGAATTTCTTCGCCATTTGCGGGATTTATCGCTTTTACGCCTCTTAATTCAACACCTGTCTTCTCTCGCCCCGTTGCAATTCGATCCTCCTCTGATTTGGATTTTGCTTTTGTGATGTAGGTCTCTACCTCTTTCCAATTTTGAATTTTTAATTGTAATTTTGAATTTTGAATTTTGAATTTTGAATTGAGCAAGGGATGTTCCGGCGCCAAAACCATGTAAGTCGCACCAAAC
>CAZGLK010000034.1:0-7831 GCA_964526375.1 uncultured Candidatus Saccharibacteria bacterium
GGTGGTGATCTTGGCCTTGGCGGCTGTTGTTACGGCGGCAGTCGGATCTTACGCTTGCGGTGATTATTGCTGTGGTGCTGATCTTAAACAGCTGGATTGGTTTTGTAGAGGAGAGAAGCGCCCAAAAATCTTTAGAGAGCCTAAAAAAACTGGAAGCCGCCGAAGCTATGGTGGTTAGAGAAGGACAAGCCCGAATGATTAACGCCCACGAGGTGGTGCCGGGCGATATTATTCTGCTTCGCCCTGGCGACAAGGTGCCGGCCGACGGGCGCTTGGTTAAAAGCTATGAACTGCGTCTGGATGAGAGCATTTTGACGGGTGAATCCAACGAGGTCGCAAAGCATGCCGGTATTGTGCCAGCCAACTCGCCGGTTTTTGAAAGAACCAACATGGTTTTTAGCGGTACTATGGTGCTGGATGGCACCGCAGAAGCCGTGGTTTTTGGCACCGGCGAAAATTCCGAAGCCGGCCGCATCAGCCGTTTGGCGCAAAAGGTTCCCAAGGTTCGCACTATGTTTGAGCGCAAGATTGCGCGGTTAAGCCGCTTTATCGGCGTGATTGTGGTGGTATTGAGTTTGGGCTTGACTTTGTGGGGCTTGTCGCTGGGGCACGAGGCCAAGGAGATGTTCTTGGTGGCCGTGGCCGTGGCCGTGGCAGCTGTACCCGAAAGTTTGCCGGTGGCTATAACCGTAATTTTAGTGGTGGGCATGAAGCGGGTTTTAAAAGAGCGCGGTTTGGTGAGATCGCTCAAAGCGGCTGAGACTTTGGGCGGCACCAGCGTAATTTTAACCGATAAAACCGGCACTCTTACCTATGGCCGGATGCAGGTGGTTAAAGTTTTAACTCCCGAGCGCAGAGGCGGGTTGCTGGAACTTAATGCCACAACGGAAGTCTTGAGCAATCACTTGCTGGCGCTCTCTTACGCCATGCTGGTCTCAAAAATAGTAATTGAAAATCCTCAAGACGAATTTCACGATTGGGTTTTGCGCGGCAGCGCGGTGGAGAAGGCCGTGGTTATGGCCGGGGTGCAGGCTGGATTGGATTGGGAAAAGCTTAACTCCAAACATAAAGAGATCGCGGCAGTGCCGTTTAACAGCCAGCGCAAGTTTAGCGTCTCGTTTAGACATTGGGAGGATGGTCAGATTCAAGCCCTGGTTTTGGGCGCGCCCGATGTGTTGTTGGCGCAAGTGAGCCGATTGCAGATATTAAACCGCCAAGAAAACGTTTCTAATTCGGATCTGGCTTTAATTAGAGAAGTTATAGATAACTCGGCCCGATCTGGCTTGAGGCTGCTGGCAATTTGCGCCCAAAAAATCAAAAGCCGGGAGATTCTTTCGGACCACCTGGTTAACGGCCGCATTAAAGAGGTTTTGGATGGCTTGAGTTTGGTGGGCCTGCTCGGCTTTAAAGATCCGGTCAGAGACGATGTTAAAGAATTTCTTAATTTAAGCCGCGCTGCCGGCATCCGCACGGTTATGGTTACCGGGGATCACTCTTTAACCGCGCGCTCGGTGGCCCGAGAGGTAGGCTTGCTGGATCGCGGCCGCGGGGCGGCCTTTGCCGGAAGTCAAGGCCGGCGCGGCGCGGCTGAAATTATGGAGGGGAAAGAGGTAGAGCCGTTGGCTGTGGCCGATTTGGCTGGCCGGGTGAGAGGGGTTGATATTTTTAGCCGCGTTTCGCCCCAGCATAAATTAAAAATCGTAGAGGCTTGGCAGTCGCAGGGCGAGGTGGTGGCGGTGGTGGGTGATGGCGTTAACGATGCCGCGGCCTTAAAACGCGCCGATGTGGGCGTGTCTTTGGCCAGCGGCGTGGAGCTGGCGCGGGAGTCTTCGGACCTGATCTTGCTGGAAGACAGCTTTGCCAGCTTGGTAAAAGCCATTCGCGAAGGTCGAGTGATTTTGGATAACATTAAAAAAGTCATTGCCTACCTTTTAAGCACCAGTTTTACCGAGCTGGTTTTAATAAGTTTAAGCTTGATTACCGGCTTGCCCCTGGCCGTAACGGCGGCGCAGATTTTGTGGGTCAATCTGCTCCACGAGAGCTTGCCGGCCATGGCTTTGGCTTTGGATCCGGCCGAAAAAGATGTTATGGTAAATCAGCCGGTCCCGCCGGCTCAACCGCTGCTGGACGGCTTTGTTAGATTTTTAATAGCAGTGGTAGGGGTGATAAGCGGCTTAATGATTTTCGGCTTGTTTTATTTTTTTCAGACTTACTTTGAGAGCGAAAGTTACGCCCGCAGCGTGGCCTTTGCGGCTTTGGGTACAACCGCGCTTTTTTATTCGCTGTCCATTCGTTCTTTAAGAGAGCCGATCTGGGAAGTTCCTTTTTTTGAAAACCGTTATCTTTTGGCCTCAATCGGTTTGGGTTTAACGTTATTGATGGCGGCTGTCTACGTGCCTTTTCTTAACGCGCTTCTAAAAACAGAGCCGTTGGGGGGGTTAGAATGGGTGATTGTCGGCGCGATGGGTGTGCTTAATATAGTTTTGGTGGAGGCGGCCAAGTGGGGGTTTATACATAGGAAACATGGGAAATTAAGAAATTAGGTAATTAGGTAACTAAGTAATTGGATCAGTGGAGTAGGTGGCTAGTTGGTCAATTACTTAATTACTAAATTACTAAACTTGTGTCGATCTTATTGTGGCTGATGGTGATTTTACTCGGTCTCGGCTTGGCAGTAATAGCCGGGCTCTTTTGGCGTCGTTCGCGTACGGCGGCAGGGCCAGATCAGAATTTGTTTTTGATGCTGCAGAATCAAATCAACGAAATTACCAAAACTCTGGATCAGCGGCTGGGAGAATCCCAGCGGGCCATGCAAAGCCAGTTTGGCCAAACGGCCCAGATCGTGCGGGATGTAACCGAGCGCCTAACCAAGCTGGACGAAACCAACAAACAGGTGGTTGGTTTTGCCGATCAGTTGAAAAATCTGGAGGATGTCTTGAAAAATCCCAAACAGCGCGGCATTTTGGGCGAGTATTATTTGGAATCTCTGCTCAAAAACGTCTTTCCGCCCGGCATGTATAAAATGCAGTATAGCTTTAAGGACGGCATGATTGTGGACGCGGTTATTTTTTTGAAGGATAAGCTTGTCCCCATAGATTCCAAGTTCAGTTTGGAAAATTACAATCGTGTTCGCGAGGAAACCGACCCGACTGAGCGGGAAAAGCTGGAACGAGTTTTTAAGCAGGACCTAAAGAATCGCATTGATGAGACGGCCAAATATGTTCGGCCCGAAGAGGGTACCTTGGATTTTGCTTTTATGTTTATTCCGGCCGAAGGCATTTATTACGACCTTTTGGTGAATCAAGTCGGCGCTGTTAAAACCAACACCCGCGATTTGATAGACTACGCCTTTGTGGAAAAAAGAGTGCACATAGTTTCGCCCACCACCTTTTTGGCCCACTTAAAAATGGTTTTGCAGGGCCTGCGCATGCTGCAGATTGAGGACTCGGCCAAAGAAATCCGTAAGCGTGGTGAGCAATTGGTTAAGGATTTGGCTAATTACGAAATCTACATGAAAAAGCTGGGTCAGCACTTAGGCACTAGCGTCAGCATGTACAACACCGCTTACAAGGAATTGGGCAAAGTAGACAAAGATGTTCTGCGCATAACGGGCGAGCGGGTGGGCGTAGAGCCGACTTTGCTGGACGGTTCCATCCGTGACGAAGAGGATTGAGATGTTGGCATGGTAGCCCGCATTTGATTGTTTAGTTGTATGATTGGTAGGACCAGAGGGCTAGATGAGATTGGTGATTAGATTGGCGAGACGGAAATATCTCTTGGACTTGGTCAGGACTTGGTCACTAAATCCAGCGATCGCTGGATTTAGTGACCAAGAAGGATACTCTCCAATCCCCAGAACCTCCCATCTCTAGAACCTCCCAGCGAGCATCAGGCTAAGTTAGACCTAGAAGGTTTCTATTTCCAGCGATCGCTGGAAATAGAAACCTAAAATACCTAAAATTATGGATTATGTTACAAGAAAATTCTTAGAGCAGATTTTCGGCAATGACCCTTTAAAGTTTTCTTCAGGAGCGGTGGGGGTGTGGCGGAGCAAATCTGCCGGCAGGGTTTCTTACCGGGTCAATGTTTCTGGTTTTACGCCGCGGCAGATCACCAGTACATTTTGGAGGTTGCGCAAGAAACACATTGTTGAATACAGGGAAGATGACGATAAAATTAAGATTGTTTTGACTGAAGCCGGCAGGAAGAAGATGTTGTCGTATCGGTTTGACGATATGACCATAACTAAACCTAAACGGTGGGACGGTAAATGGCGAGCGGTGGCTTTTGATATTCCCGAAGCCAGGAAGAAAGCTCGGGATGCCTTGGTCCAAAAAATGAAAGACTTGGGCTTGGTCCAGTTTCAAAAAAGTCTATGGCTGTGCCCTTATGAATGTAAGAATGAAATAGATTTTGTGGCCGAGGTTTTTGAAGTGGGTAAATATGTGCATTACTTGGTGGTCAGCGAGATGACCAACGACGGCTTATTGCGCCAGCGGTTTGGTTTGTGAGTGGAGCCCAATGCGCTCCGCGCGCGGAGCTCACTGACATGATCTGTGTCCGTTTGGTGCTGGGGTTGGGATGCTCTGTCGTGCAATGTGGTGATAAATTATATTTGTACCAGGGTCTCGATTAGGATCTTGTATAGATATAGGTATAAAAGGTTTCTATTTCCAGCGATCGCGGGAAATAGAAACCTTCTGGTTTTGGTCGACGCGCATAGTTGATGCAATAGTTGATGTGATAGTTGACGCGCATATATGTTATCCGTTATCATTTGAAATAGTTCGTTAGGGGTGGTTCATTGAGGAGGTGATTCGCGTGGGTTCAGTTATTGATCGGTTTTTAGGGTTAGGGTGGCCAAGGTTGTTGATTCTGGCCGTTTATGCGCTCCTGCTGGGTGGAGCAATATGGTGGTTGCTTACTGGTTCCGCGCCAGCGAATGCCAGAATAGCTGTAGCCTTGGTTTTAGGCCTTCTGTTTGTTAGTGTTGGCAATTTTATTTATCACCTCTGCAGAGGTTTCTCAGGTCTCTATTGAGATGATCCAGAATTGATGCCCGAAGTATCAGGTTCAGTGGAAACTCACTGAACCTTTTTTTATTTTTGGAGGTGTGCTAGGGTGGTATTCTATGTCTACTACGTCTACTATGTCTACTGCTTTTGCCATAATTAAAACCGGCGGGAAACAGTATAAGGTCAGCGAAGGCCAGAGAGTCAAGATTGAGAAACTACCCCATATCGGTGAAGGTAAGGCCGCATCCGACGCGGTGGTTTTTGATGATGTTTTAATGGTGGCCGAGGGTGATCGCATTGATATCGGTAGGCCCAGGGTTGAGGGGGCTAAGGTTACGGCTAAGGTGGTGAAACAGGGCCGGGCTCGTAAAATTATTATACTCAAATACCGTCCCAAGAAAAGATATAAAAAGAAAATGGGCCATCGCCAGCCCTATACCGAAGTACAGATTGAGGAAATAATTGTGTAATTTGTAATCAGCAGTCCGTCGGCCGACGGACTGCGCAATTGAGTAATTACTTGATTACGCCATCCGCCTAAGGCGGATGGCTGGTTGCTCAATTACTGCCTATTCTTAAGGGCGTTAATTAAAGTTTGCTCGTCGGTGTATTCAATCTCACTGCCGGTGGATAACCCCTGTCCCAGTCGGGTTATTTTTGTTTGGGGATATGAAGTTTGGATGATCTTTTCCAGATAGAGCGCCGTGGCTTGGCCCTCGGTGGTGGCGTTGAGCGCCAGAATTACCTCTAGTTCGACACCGTTCTTCAGCCGTTCCAGCAGGCGGGCTGAATTTAAGTTTTGATTTTCAGGCTTGTCCAGCAGTGAAACGTGTCCTCCCAGAATATGATAACGGCCGCTGAAGGTTTTGGTTTTTTCTATGGCCAAAGCGTCGTGATCGCTGGCCACCACGCAGATTTTGCCAGGATCACGCGAGCCGTCGCGGCAGAATCGGCACAGCACTTCGCCGCCAGCGGACGGCTCAAACAGCAAGCCACATTCCCGGCACTGGCCGATTATCTTTTTAAGGCCGGCGATGTCTTCGGCCATTGTTTTTAGTTCAGGCTCGCTCATGCGGCTTAAGCGCAAGGCAAACCGGGCGGCCTGGCGCGGCCCAATGCCGGGCAGTTTTTGGAAGTGGGCAATTAATTTTTGGATGGGAACGGGAAACATGTACTTTGATAAAATAATCCGAAAAATCCTAATTTATCCTAATTATCCTAATAAATCATTCGGAGTATTCGGATAAATTTGTAGTTTGGGATTATTTTATCCTTCCTGCATGTGCTTGGCCAGATTCTTAAATGACACTTCGTTGGGGTTAAAATACAATTCCACCTTGCCCACCGGGCCGTTGCGGTGTTTGGAGATGTGGATTTCGGCGATGTTCTTTTTTTCGGTGTTGGGCTTCTCACGGTCTTCGCGGTAAATAAACAATACCACATCGGCGTCTTGTTCAATACTGCCCGATTCCCGCAGGTCGGACAATTTTGGTATCTGGGGACTGCGCGATTCCACGGCTCGGGAAAGCTGGGAAATGGCCAGCACCGGCACATTAAGCTCGCGCGCCAAATTTTTTAGAGAACGCGATATTTCGCTGATTTCCTGAACCCGATTGTCGGAGCCGCTGTTGCCTTCCATAAGTTGCAGGTAATCCACTACCACCAAGCCAAGGTTATGTTCAGCTTGCAGGCGCCGGGCCATGGTGCGCATTTGCACGACATTGCTGGAAGCGGCGTCGTCAATAAAAATTGGAGCTTCGGCCAGAACGCCCATGGCTTCTTGAATTCGGGCAAAGTCGCTGTCTTCGCCGTCCATAGACAATCGGCCGGTGCGCAGACGCCACAAGTCCACGCCGGCTTCGGAGGCCAGGAGTCTGTCCACCAATTGTTCTTTGGACATTTCTAAAGAGAAAATCCCCACCGCCGTTTTTTCTTTAACGGCGGCGTGGCGGACTATATCCATAGCCAGCGCTGTTTTACCCAACGACGGCCGCGCCGCCAGAATAACCAAATCCGATTTCTGCAAGCCGGCCAGGTAATTATCCAGATCGGCAAAGCCGGTAGCCAGCCCCCGCAAGGCGCCATCGCCGCGATGGAGCTTGTCTATGCGCTCAAAAGCGTCTTCCAGGGCCAATTTTATGGGCAGGAAATCTTGCTTTAGGGAACGCTCCGATATGGAAAGTATTCTCTTTTCGGCCTCGTCCAGCAAAACGTCAACATCATCGCCCTCTTGCCAGCTCATTTTGGCAATTTCGTAGGAGGCCGCCAAAAGGTCGCGCAGAATTTTTTTGTGGCGAACTATTTTGCCGTAGTGAACCACATGGCTGGCCGTGGGCACGGTGTTAACCAGGCCGGTTAAGTAGCTGCTGCCGCCGCTGTTTTCCAGATCATTCGTTTCTTTTAGGCGATTGCTTAGGCTCAAAATATCAATTGGTTCGGATTTGCCGTAAAGATGCAGGGCGGCGGCGTAAACAATCTGGTGGGCGCGCTTGTAAAAATCTTCCGGACGCAGAACATCGGCTATTTTTATAATAGCGTCTTTATCTATCATCAGCGCGCCCAAAACCGACTCCTCGGCTTCCAGAGCTTGGGGCGGCAGTTTGTCGGCGGGAACATTGAAATCGGTTTTGGTGAGAGGAGAGAAGGCCAATGTCTTAAATTTCTAATTTCTAATATCTAATTTCTAACAAAATACCCAGAGATGGTTTCAAAACTCATTTCTGCTGCAATTTCATCTTTTCGGCTGCGACTTCGTCAGGCTTCGCAAAAAGGCTTTCGCCGTAATTCTATTACGGCTCAATCCTTTTTACTCGCCT
>CAZGLK010000035.1:0-7565 GCA_964526375.1 uncultured Candidatus Saccharibacteria bacterium
CACGCTCTGAGTCCCTAGTGACAAGCACTAGGGCTTGGCGCGTGGTTGTCAACAGACTGCTATTGTGATTGGGATACACTGTCGTGATAATGCATATCCGTGGCAAGGTTTCTATTTCCAGCGATCGCTGGAATTAGAAACCTTCTAGTTATGTCTAGTTTTGTTCTGATTTGCTTTGTGCAGATCAAGATTATCTATGCCCTGATCCAACCCTATCGTGAGATAACGATCGTTATCTCGTGATAATATGGAAAATAAAAATTCTTCTGTTATACTTTCTTCATGAACAAATTCACTCACCTCCACGTCCATTCTCATTATTCCCTGCTGGACGGACTTGCCAAAATAGACGATCTAATTAAACGCGCCCAAGAACTGGGCATGGAGGCTTTGGCCTTAACCGACCACGGCGCCATGTACGGCGCGCTGGAGTTTTACAAAAAGGCTCTAAGGGCCGGCATCAAACCGATATTGGGCTGTGAGCTTTACATGGCCTATAACAACCGGCTGGATAAACGCCCCAACATAGACGACAAAAGATACCACCTGACCGTTTTAGCCCAAGATGTAACCGGCTATCATAATTTAATAAAACTGCTCACCCAAACTCACCTGGAAGGTTTCTACTATAAACCCCGTGCCGACCATGAGCTCTTGGCTCAACACGCCCAAGGCTTGATGGCCCTTTCGGGCTGCCCCAACGGCGAAATTCCGCGGCTGATTCTAAATAAAAGAATAGACGAGGCCGAATCGCTGATTCGCAAGCACCAAGATATTTTCGGCCGCGATAACTTTTTTCTGGAAATAATGCCGCACCAAACCTCGGAACAATCCGGCTTAAACGAGATGTTGGCTATGCTGTCCCTAAAAACCGGGGCCAAGCTGGTAGCCACCAACGACATCCACTATGTCCACAGCGACGATGCCGAAGCTCAAGATATTCTGGTTTCGGTCCAAACCGGCAGCCACTTAAATGACGAAGACCGCTTAACCATGAAGGCTTTTGATCTTTCCATGCAATCGGGCGAAGAGATGGCTCGCCTCTTGCCGCAATACACCCAAGCGCTGGAGCAAACAAACGAAATCGCGAGGCGCATAAACATTAAAATCCCTCTGGGCGAGTGGACCTTCCCCCATTTTGAACTGCCCGCCGGCACTTCGGCCGACGAGGAGCTATGGAGGCTAGCCATGGCCGGCTTTCCCAAAAGGCATTTGCAGGTAACACCGGAATATCTAAAACGGCTGGAGCATGAAGTCGGCATTATCAAGCACAAGGGCTACGCGCCTTACTTTTTGGTGGTGGCTGATTTGATTAGATACGCCGAAGAAAACGGCATTCTAACCAATATCCGCGGCTCGGTAGCTGGGTCGCTGATAACATACCTGACAGGGATCACCAAGATTGACCCCATACAATACCGTATACCTTTTGAAAGATTTTTAAACCCCGAACGCCCCTCGGCACCCGACATAGACATGGACTTTGCCGACAACCGCCGCGACGAAGTTATTGACTACGCCCGCAAAAAATACGGCGCCGACAAAGTGGCCCAGGTGGGCACCTTCGGCACTATGATGGCCCGGGCCGCCGTGCGCGATGTCGCCCGGGCCATGAACTACCCCTACGCCGTGGGCGACCGCATCGCCAAGCTGGTTCCCATTGGTTCACAGGGCTTTCCCATGACCCTAGACCAGGCCTTAAAGCTAACGCCGGAATTGGAACAGCTCTATGTAAACGACGGCGACGTTAAAAAAATAATTGATATTTCCAAAAAACTGGAGGGCTGCGCCCGCCACATTTCGGTGCACGCCGCCGGTGTGGTTATCGCACCCCAAGCGCTAACCGAATATGTGCCTTTGCAGTTAGATCCCAAGGGCGGCAAAATAATTACCCAGTACGATATGCACGCGGTGGAAGACGCCGGCTTGTTAAAGTTTGATTTTTTGGGCATTCGCAATCTGGCCATTTTGGAAAAAGCCGTAAGACTGGTTAAACACCATCAAAGCACGGAAATTGACATTGAGAACATCCCGCTGGATGACAAAAAAACTTTCGCGCTTCTGGCCCGGGGTGAAACAGCCGGGCTGTTTCAATTAAACGGCGCCGGCATGACCAAATACCTCAAAGATTTGCGCCCAACCACCATCCACGACATCAACGCCATGGTGGCCTTGTATCGCCCCGGTCCCATTGAATCCATTCCCGAATATATTCGGCGAAAACATACACCCAGCTTGGTAAAATATTTTGACCCGCGCACGAGGGAAATTTTAGATCAATCCTACGGCATCATGGTTTACCAAGATGATGTCTTGTTAACCGCCATAAAACTGGCGGGCTACAGCTGGCTGGAAGCCGACAAATTGCGCAAAGCCATGGGCAAAAAAATTCCCAAAGAAATGGAAGCCGAGCGCCAAAAATTTACCGACGGCTGCGTGTCCAATGGCATGGACGCGGCCAAAGCCGCCGAGCTTTGGAAGCTAATAGAGCCCTTTGCCGCCTATGGCTTTAACAAAGCCCACGCTGCTAGTTACGGCCGGGTGGCCTATCAAACCGCTTATGCCAAGGCCAACTTTCCCCACGAATACATGACGGCAGTGTTAAGCGCCGAGTCGGGCGATTTGGAAAAAATCGCTGAAATGATTGCCGAGTGCACTCGCATGGGCCTTCCGGTTTTGCCGCCCGACATTAACGAAAGTTTTCAAGACTTTACGCTTAACGACGGCGTGATTCGCTTTGGGCTTGAAGCCATAAAAAATGTGGGCAGTAATGTGGTGGCGGCTATTATTGCCGAGCGAGTAAAGAATGGACATTTCAAAAATATTGCTGATTTTTTGAGCCGCATAGAATCGCGCGATCTAAACAAAAAATCTTTGGAAGCCATGATCAAGGCCGGGGCGCTGGACGGCTGGGGCGAAAGAAACGGGTTCTTGACCAATCTGGATTATCTGCTGGCCTTCTCCAAAGAAGTAAAACAGGCCAAGGCCGTTCAGCAGACCAGCATGTTTGATGTAATAGACGAGCCCATTCAACTGCGGCTAAAACCGGCCGATGCGGCCAGCGACCAGCAAAAACTGGCCTGGGAAAAAGAACTATTGGGACTATATGTAAGTTCCCACCCTTTGAATGCCTACAAGGAGGTTTTGGAAAAAAAAGCGCAGCAGATAAAAGATCTATCGGTCTCGGCCAAAATGGTAACACTGGGCGGTCTGCTGACTAAGGCCAGAAAAATAATAACCAAAAACGGACAAGCCATGGTCTTTGCCCAACTGCAGGATTTTAGCGGTGATATTGAAGTAGTGGTTTTCCCCGACGCTCTGGAGAAAAACCCCAACCTGTGGCAACTGGACCAAGCCGTGCTGGTGCGCGGCCATGTACAGCTGCGTGATAACACCCTAAAACTCATCTGCAAAGACGCTGGTGTTTTAGGGTAACGAATTTAGGACTTACGCACCTTAGTTCCTCCCCTAGTATAGGGGAGGTGAGGAGGGGTAGGACTAGATCTGGATCTAGCATATTAGTTTAGAGACTTAGTTTAGAGACTAAGTCTCTAAACTACACAACCAACCCAAGGAGGAAGCAATGGTAGATTTGAAAGAAGTTGAGGAGTTCTTTCTGGAAGCCAGCCGGCAAACTTACGCGGCTGACGCTCCCAAAACCACTATCGCGGAGCTGCCCAAGTCCAAGGTTCTGCGCTACGAACGCGGCGACTGGCTGTATGTGGACTGCTACTTTTCGGCCAACGGCAAAAGCTTTGGCACAACCACAATCTGGTTCCAAGGTCAACCAGTTTGGGGAATGCAATATCACGGTCACTGGAACGAGAAAAATAAGCGGATCATCCCGTTCCTTAAAAGGGCACTCAAATCCAGCTATGAAAAAGGCGAATTCCTTGGCGGACGAGGGCCGGTTTTGTTCAATGAAGAAGAATTATCAATGATGTATCGCAACTCTCCCAATACCAAGAGTTTCAGAGAGTTTGAAGGCACAGAATGGATTTTCGAATTCGGAGGAGACGGAACGGAGTTCATTCATAACTACAGCGGCATGGCTCTGGTCTAAATAGCCAGATCAAAACAACATCCAGTTCTTAAACCCTCCGACACGCATCGGGGGGTTTTCATTGCAAAAAACTCTCCTTCTGCTACCATAGAAACATACACCAATAAATAAAGTTTCCGCGTAAATCCGCGTTAAGATTTAAAATCAGCGTAAATCTGCGTCATGATGAAGCCCGATCACAAAAAACTAGGCCAAGAGTTGGATCTATTTTGCTTTTCCGATTTAGTCGGCAGCGGTTTGCCGCTCTGGACGCCCAAAGGAACAATCGTAAGAAATTTGCTGGATGATTTTGTCTGGCAGCTGCGTAAAAAATATGGCTATCAACAGGTGGACATTCCGCATCTGACTAAAAAAGATCTTTACGTAAAAAGCGGCCACTGGGATAAGTTTCAAGACGAGCTCTTTCAAATAAAAACGCGCGAGGGCCATTTGCTGGCCTTAAAGCCCATGAACTGCCCGCATCATATTGAAATTTTTGACCGCCGGCCGCACAGCTGGCGCGAGTTGCCGCAAAGATATGCCAGCACCACCAAAATGTACCGCGACGAGCAGACCGGCGAGCTGAACGGACTGGTACGGGTGCGAGCCATTACCATAGATGACGCTCATGTTTTCTGCCGCAAGACGCAAATTAAAGAAGAATTCAAAAAAATCTGGGATATTATAGACGAATTTTATCGCGCCATAGGCTTTGATCTTGAGACCAGACTTTCCTTTCATGATCCCAAGACTCCCCAAAAATATCTGGGCACGGCTGAACTGTGGGCCTCGGCCGAGGGCCAGCTTCGCCAAATAGTCACCGAAAAAAATATCAAGGCCGCGGAGGCACCGGGCGAGGCCGCTTTCTACGGACCCAAAATAGATTTCATTGCTCAAGACTCGCTGGGACGCGACTGGCAAGTGGCTACCATTCAACTTGACCTTAACTTGCCCGAAAGATTTGACCTGGCTTGTGTTAATGAAAATGGCGAGAGAGAACGGATTGCCATGATCCATTGCGCCATTATGGGCTCTATTGAACGGTACTTAGCAGTTTTGCTGGAACACTTTAACGGCGCTCTGCCTTTGTGGCTCTCGCCGGTACAAGTGGCGGTTTTGCCCATCAGCGAAAAATTAAACGATTACGGCCGCGCGGTTACCAACCAACTGCTAGATGCCGGACTAAGAACCGAATTTGTTGACAAAAATGAAACCATCGGCAAAAAGATCCGCGAGGCCGAAACCCAAAAGATACCCTACATAGTTGTAGTGGGTGAGAAAGAAGAGACTGGCCAAACGGTGGCAGTTAGGAAGAGAAAAGAGGGAGATTTGGGCCAGATGAGCCTAGCCGAGCTCACAAAGAAACTCCAAACTGAAATTAAGGACAAGGTGATTTAAGAATTCCCAATCTCTAATATCCAATTTCCAATCAATTCACAATGTCCGATGACAAATTTCCAAATTAATCATTCGGGCATTAGTCATTTTATTAGAAATTAGGAATTGGCAATTAGGCATTTCAACAATGTGTCTCTGCCCAAACTTATTGTCATCCTCGGCGTAACCTCCTCGGGTAAAACTGACCTCGCCATAAAGCTGGCCCAAAAATTTAAGGGTGAGGTGGTTTCGGCCGACTCGCGGCAAGTTTACAAAGAATTTGACATTGGCACTTCCAAACCGCCGGGGCATTGGATGAACTTGGGCGGCCAGAGGACCTACGTGGTCAATGGCATTCCCCATCATCTGGTTGATATGGTTGACCCCAAAGAAGACTTTACTCTGGCCGATTACAAAAGTTTGGCCATAGAAAAAATAAACGAGATTATAAACAAAGGCCGAGTGCCTTTTTTAGTTGGCGGCACGGCTTTATACCTAAAAGCCGTCTGCGAAAACTGGGACATACCCAAAGTCAAACCCAATTTAGCGTTACGCGGCCGATTGGAGCGCAAAAATGCCGCAGACCTTTTTAACGAACTTCAAAAGAAAGACCCCGAAGCCGCCGTGGTTACAGGCTCCAAAAACAAAAGAAGAATTATTAGAGCGCTGGAAGTGATTCAGGCCACCGGCCAAAAGTTTTCGGAGCAAAGAAAAAAGGGCCGGCCACTCTTTAGCGCCTTAAAAATTGGCCGGCAGATTGCGGCCGACCAATTCAAGAAGGTGGTGGCCCAACGCACCGACAGCATGTTCAAAACCGGACTGGCAGCAGAAGTTAAAAAATTACACGAAAGATACTCTTGGTCGTTAATACCCATGCAGAGCATAGATTACCAAGAATTCAAAGATTATTTTGAGCGCAAAAAAACTCTGGCCGAGACCATTGATATAGTCAACAAACACCATCTGGACCTAGCCCGCCGCCAGATGACCTGGTTCAAAAAAGATAAAACCATTCACTGGATCCAAACCGACACTGAAGCCGTTGAGCTTGTCCAGAATTTCCTCAAAACCTAACAACACAATGGCTACTCTTCAACGGAGTATATTATCCCCACTTCGCATTATTCTATCTTACTATATAGTAAGATAGAATATGATTACTACAATAACTCTTTTAGAATTTCTTCAGCAATTTGAGGATTAGCCCGGCCGCGGCTGGCGCGCATGAGCTGGCCAACAAGAAACTTTAAGGATTCAGCCTTGCCCTTTCTGTAGTCCTCTACCGCCTTGGGGTTTTGGGCTATAACTTCCTCGGCGGCCTTTTTGAGCTCGGCCGCATCGCCGATCTGGGCTAAATCTTTGTCCTGCAAAATTTGGTGAGGATCTTGGCCTGTTTTAAACATTTCCGCCAAAATCGTCTGGGCCGCCGAGGATGATATTTTGCCTTGATGGATCAAAACAATCAGCTCGGCGAAATCCTCGGGAGCAATAAGTAATTCAGAAATCATTTTTTGAGATTCAAAAAGAAGCTTCTGTAATTCAGTAATTAAGTAATTGGCTGCGAGCTTAATCAGCTTTTGTTTGACCAACTCGTCCGCAACCTTTTCGTCTTCCAGCCAATTTACCAGCTCGCTGACGACTTTTTCAAAATAATCACCGAGTTCCTTCTGAACAATAAAAACCGGCGCGTCTTTTTTAGTGATGCCGTATTCTCTTGCAAATCTCTCGCGGCGAGAAGCAGGCAGTTCCGAAAGCTCCGATCTGATAAATTCAATCTGCTGGGAATCCAACCGCAGCGGCGGCAAATCGGGTTCTGGAAAATAACGGTAGTCGTGAGACTCTTCTTTGGTTCGTTGCGAAAAAGTCTGGCCGCTACTCTCATTCCAACCGCGAGTTTCCTGCACAACTTTCTCGCCTTTTTCTAAAAGCTCGGTTTGCCGCTCAATCTCGTAATTAATAGCTCGTTCGGCCGCCTTAAAAGAATTTAAGTTCTTGATTTCCACCTTCGTCCCCAGTTTAGTTGGTAATTGGTAATTGGTAATTGGTAATTGCGTAAGCGATATGTTGGCTTCCAATCTCATCTGCCCCTTTTCCATATCGGCGTCCGACACACCCAAATAGCGCAAAAGCAATTGCAGTTCCTCGC
>CAZGLK010000036.1:0-7486 GCA_964526375.1 uncultured Candidatus Saccharibacteria bacterium
AAGAAAATCCAAGCCCCGCTGCTTGCCAGCGGGGTGTTCCTACGCTGTTGACAAATCTGTATAATAGGAGTATCATTATAGGCATACAATTTGGCCAGAAAAATGGCCATTTTAAGTCCTTTTTTTAAGTACTTTAACAACCTTTTCCCACGAATCGCAGAAGGAGATTCGGCGGGTTTTTGCATCTTTTTCCAAGCAGTTTAACCGTCGATTCCTTTTAGTAGTTTTTAAGGAGGTTTGAAATGAAGGCTTTAGTTATTGCCACAATTATGGTCATCGCCATGTCAGTGTTCTTGGTGTCGATCGCCAACGCTGGGGCGCCTACTCTGCAACTTAGTATCAATCGCAGTCCCTTGTCCCCGGTTGACCCGATAGAGGTTATGCCGGGAGAGACAAATGTGTTGGCAGGAATCTTCAGGATTACAGCTGGTCCAGACACGGTGCCGCATGTTGTAATTTACTTACGCAATGCCGGCTTGCCGCAACAGCTGAACCCCGTCTCCAAGATCTACATTTCCCACAGCGGAGGCGGGTCAGAATCTGGTTATAACCCTCCAGTTGATATTGGCGCGCCAGTGTATTTTGGCACCATACCAGCCAACGAAACTAGAGAATTTAAGGTTAGTGTGGACATCTCGCCGAAGATACTCGGCGGCACAATACTTCTTGGTATCGGCGATGCATCTTTTGTGCGGTTGGTCGGACAAGGACCACCGGTAGTCTCCGGCGATTTTCCGGTTTGGGGTAACACAATCAGCGTTTCGACACCGACTCCTCCGCCGATACCGGTTCCGCCTCTGGTTTGGTTGAGTGGTTCGGCTTTAACTGTCCCAACGGACACGACCTATGTCTATATGGGTCTAACCTCGGGCGTTGGATATCTCTCGGCGACGATTTCGGTAACTTCGCCACTGCCGATACTGGATGCCAAGATGGGCGGATACCAAGAGTCTGCGGGCACCTGGATGCTCGCACAGTCGATCTCAATGGGGGTCTTAAATATCTCCATGGCCGGCACTACGCCACTGGAGCCCGGAGCACCGCCGTTCATCGTATTCGCATTTTGGACTGGCCAGATGCGTTTGGGTGATAGAGCCGATTACCAAATCACCATCCGGTTCAATGAAGAGCCGGTTCAAAGCATCGGCGGCAAGATTGTTTTTGTTGGCATCCCGGGTGATGTCACGGTGAATGGAGAAGTGTCCGCTTTTGACGCGGCCGCTGTTCTTCGTTCCACCGTGGGCATTTTTGACAACTATGCCGGCTTGATTCTTGCCATTGCCGATGTCAGTGGCAACGGCGAAGTGACTGCCTACGACGCTGCGCTGATCTTGCAGTTTGTTGCGGGGATTATTGATATCTTCCCCGTAGTGACGTCGACACCGTCAACTCCGGCTGGCGGTGGGTCAGGTGGAGGAAGTACTACAGCCGCCGGTAAAATCGCCGCCAGCGAGCCGCCGAGCGTAAAGTTGGGCGAGTTTGTAACGCAAGCCGACGGTTCGATGGTGATTCCAATCCTGGTGGACCAGATGGAGGGTGTCCTAGCCGGCCAACTGGATGTCTCTTTTGGCGGTGGCGGCTCTGTTCAGGCAGAGCCCGGCGGACTCTTGGAGGGCTACACGGTCGTCACTCTCCAAGAGGAGGGGAGAATTAAAATCTCCTTTGCCGGCTCTGCCTCGCCTTCCGGGGGAGGAGAAGTTCTCCGACTCAAGTTCAGCCAGAAGCCGAAAGGTCTGCGGCTTAAGGTGCGGCTGAACGAGAACCCGTCTCAAATTCTTTCCACGGCTGTGGAGGCGCGGTCGTGGGGGGAAGTCAAAAATGGTTTTTTGAAGTAAAACACACACCGAGGCGCTGTTGAGAAATCAACAGCGCCTCTTTTCTTTTTCTTTTCAAAATGTAACTTTTCGCTTTGCGGCTATACTCGACTTGGTAGCTATGCTTGGCAGTTATATTTGAGTCTATTCCCCATGTTAACAACCCGCAGACGATCGTCTGATGAGTGTTAACATCAAACTTACTCTCCTTCTCTCCTTCGCCCGGGACTCCAGATTTCAGTAAATCATTGGATTCAGATTCTACCCACGTGCCAGAGGGCCGCCGCGTCAGACGTGGTGGCTGAATGGCCCTCGGTGCGGGGTTCCCTGCCTGCCGGTAGGCAGGCGCCCCATGCGAGAGTGTGGGAGGAACTTGTTAATAGCGCGGGCGCCATGCGCCTGCCCGCGGTAGGCAGGTTCTGCGCGTCGGGTTCCACTACTCTACGACAATAGTGCCGGTATCACCGGGGTTAAGATGATTGTGGTACTTCCAGCTGCCAGAGATATCAAACTTGAATGACCAGCTATCGTCCGGCCGAATGCCTGTGCAGGCGTCAAAGGTGCTGCCCAAGCAGCCGCCGGTTGTTGGGTAGGCGCGGTGGGAAGGGTGCACCGCGGCGGCCGTCCACATTGACTGCGAGCTTTGATTTTTGAAGGTAACCGTCTCACCCTTCTTTACCGACAGATTAGACGGCGAATAACCGGAGTCGGTATAGGTTATTGTTTTTTCTTCCCTCGGGGCTGAATCCTCAAGACGAGCGGCTGCTTGCTGCGGGCTGGTCGAATCAGTCGAAGGCGTCTGGCCTGCGGGTGGTTGCGCGGCCGGCTGTTGATTTGACGTTTGAGGAACCGACGGCGCGGATTGATATGAGCTCCTGAAAAGGAAATATCCGCCCACAAGAACAACCGCAACGATAGCCATGGTAACAATAATTTTATTGTTCATAATTTGTTTATTAAATTAATTATTAATTGTCGGCCTTTGATGATTAGCAGCGGGTTTTTGCTGTCTGGCGATTTTGTTTAACACCCGAGCTGGCAAAGAATCAATCACCAGCGCCAAAGTTGCGGCTAAAAGCCCAATGTCCCGCACGGTTATGTCGGTAATGCCGCTTACCGCAAGCACAATAACAAGATGGCTAGCGCCAGCGATCGCCCCGAGCCAAGTGAGGGTATTAATCAACAATAAGGCAGCGATAGCAATATCCAGGATGGCTGTTCCAATCATGGCTTGAGAGACCGGAATAGGCAGGAGCCTGGCGGCCCAGGGTTGTAGATATCCGCCCCAAGCCTCGGGATTTTTGAAAATCAAGACGCCAATCCACAAAAAAGTGATTGCCAAGCCAAGCCTTAAAATATGAAACGCGGCTTTTCTCATGGTTTTATGTTCAACACCGGGTGTTGCGCAGTATGCCACTACACTTGGCTCACTAGGGAAGGTTTATGTTTTTTTGTTGCTGCAAAATTTGTTGAAGTATGTTTTGTTGTGCATCCAGAGCTCTTTTATAGGTTGGGCTAAAGAACTTACGATAGAAAAGAATTCCACCTATAATGGCTATGCCAACTATTGCTATTATGAAAATCAAATACCATTTGATACCCTTTTTGGCTAAGCGTAAGATCTTTTGCTCCATTTCTGGAGTGAATTCGTGTTGTATTTTTTGCGGATCCATTTTTATCTTGTTAGTTAGTTGATCATCGACCTTTTAATCTTTGTCTAGGGGTCCAAGCCTCTGTAGTACAGATGGCGGTCCACTGTCGGTGCAGATAGCACATATTGTTGTCCTGCGTATAACTATGCTATCATATAGTCAACAATATGGTCGAGCTTGCCAAACCAAAAATAGACGAGCGCGTCTATAAAAACGCCGTTTTATTCTTCATCAAGTACTGCAACAACCAGTACTTGCATGCCACAAAGCTGAACAAACTCTTGTATTACCTTGACTTTGTTTATTTTCGCGACCATAAAAAACCGGTTACCGGTGACGTATATATCCATCAGGGATATGGGCCGGTACCATCTCGTATTGACGAGATACTTGCCACACTCAAGAACGAAGGGGCTATTGACACTGAAGCTGTCGATTACAAAGACGGCGAGCTAATACGTTTTGATCTTAAAGACCCGAAAAAACTTGATGAGTCAGTTTTTCCGGCAGATCAGAAAAAACTTCTCAAGCAAATCTGCGACGAATTCGGAAATTGGCCGACCGAAAAAATTGTCGCCCAGACGCATCTCGAAGCTCCCTGGTTTTACTCAAAGCCCTATGAAATCGTGGATTACGCTTACGCGCGCGACATTGATTTCTTCCGGCAGTAGTATGTTACGCTTATGGCTTGGGTTTATGTTGAGCGAGAACATTTTATCCGTATGTGTGAGAAGGTCGGTGTTTCCGAAACGGTGCGCGATGCCATAAAACTATGGGTGCCAACAGTAAGTCGATTTGAACTCTCGCGCCAAAAACTCGTTTATCGCTCACCCAAGAACCGCTACGAAGCCTGGGCGGCAGGTATTCCAAATCCTGACAGCAACAAGGGGAAGAGCGGTGGATATCGTGTAGTGTATTTCCTTGACCTTGCAGGAGGCACGATCAACCTTGATTTTATAGAGGAACGCAAAGAACTTGGTTTTCGCGACGAAGGCCATCGCAAAAAAGACCGCTACAACGGACATATAAATGGATTGAAAGAATATTTGAAAAAACTGGATGCGTAGTCTAGTTTTTTCTATTTACCCGCCTGAGCTTTCAGTTTCGGTTCTGCCGCGCGAAGCACGGCTAAACTCTCGGGGCAAATTCCCGAAAGTCAAATTCTAGTGGGCGCACCAGGATTCAAACCTGGGACCTACCGCGTGTAAGGCGGCCGCTCTAATCGCTGAGCTATGCGCCCTCTATTTTAACTACTCACTACCAACTACTCACTACAACCTAGAATTCCACCCTCTCCTTGCATCTTTTCACAATCTCATAAGCCTCTTCGGCCGTGTCCACCAGAGTATAAATGCTCATGTCTTCTTTATCAATGCCGCCGACTTTGTGGTACATGTATTCTTCTATCCAGGCCAAAAGCGGATTCCAGAATTCTTTGCCCACAATAACAACGGGTATGTGGCGGTTGATTTTTTGGGTTTGTATTAAAGTGATGATTTCAAAAAATTCGTCCAGCGTGCCAAAGCCGCCCGGAAAAAACACATAAGCCCACGAGGCGTAAGAGAGCATCACCTTGCGGGTAAAAAAGTAGTGCATGCCTATGCCGCTCTTAACATAGGGGTTAACCCGCTGTTCCCGCTCCAGCTGGATGTTAAAGCCTACCGATTCGCCCCGGCCCTCGACGGCGCCTTTGTTGCCGGCTTCCATGATGCCCGGCCCGCCGCCGGTGATTATGGTAAAACCTTCTTCGGCCAACATTCGCCCCAGCTTTTCGGCTTCTTGGTACCAAGGGTTGGAGGGCTGAAAGCGGGCTGAGCCGAAAAAGGTTACGGTTTTTTTAAAGTCAAACAAAAACTGAAAACCGTCCACGAACTCGGCCATGATGCGGAATATTCTCCAGTGAAAACTTTCCCTGAAGTCGCGTTTGGCATCGTGCCGGTGAGGCGGCAGTTTGGAGGCGGGGAGATTAAAATCGTTCATATATAATAGAACTTACGCATTTTGGTTTCTTATTCCCCTCCTAGTATAGGAGGGGTTGGGGGTGGTAGTAGAGGGATGGAAAACTAAGGTAGATACTCTGAAATTTTATTCATAACAGCGTTAATATTTTCGGTAACATCTGAATTGGTAAAATGGATGACATTAACATTCTGTTTGGCTAAAAAATCTTCTCGCTTTTGGTCATAACCTATGGCATTATCATCAATAAAGTGAGAGTCACCATCAATTTCAATGGCTAATCTTAACTTGGGACAATAAAAATCAAGAATGTAACTGTCTACACTATATTGTCTTCGGAATTTATAATCTTTCAGATTCTTTCCCTTCAGATAATACCACAATACCTGTTCTGGTTGAGGCATATTGGCGCGCAGGGCCTTGCGTCTTGGTTTTAACTTCTGATTGTTGTATAAATACGGCACATACTCTACCCCTCCTAACCTCCCCTGTTCCAGGGGAGGAAGCAAGTGGATAAATCCTAATGATTTTATTTTACAACTTAACACCGCAAAAAACAAAGGCGCAAATTCTTTTTTAAGAACCGCGCCTCTTAGGTGCTCGGCACCGTTGGTCCGGAGGATGTATTTCCAGACTCCATAAGGGAATTCCTCCCTAGCTAAGCGATTGTTAATTCCCGACAGTGGTGGTTTGTGGGTAGATTGGCCAGTAATTTTTCCCGGCCATTGGAAGTAATTTGGAAGAAGGATGCCATGCGGTTTCCTTCAACCTTTCGCTTTCTTACGGTGAGGAGGTCACCTCCGACCATGTCATAGAGCAGAAGCCTGGTCTGGATCAAAGACGACCCCCTGAGGTAATCGTTGATCGTCGCGGCTTCAGCACTGTGACGCCGGGAGAGGAATTTCAGTATATCCATGCGGCCGATGACCATTTTTCATCACTCCTTTCTAAGGAACTGTTGATTGTTGATTTAATTATGGCTGATTGTCGGTAGAAGTCAAGTTGTTAAGTTATTCAAGTGCTGATTGAGGTCCGACTTCAATTTATGATGTACCCCGCACCAATTTTGCCTGTTGCGTCATGGTGAAGCGCCTCGTCCATCAAGTGATGGCCTATTTGGCCACGCGCTTCGCATCGTGTTTCGATGCTTGGATTTTTGTTATCTCAAGGTTTCCAAACCCGTGGTGGCAAAATTGGTGCGGGGTTAAGCATTTATAGTCAATCGTCTCACGGCTTACGCCGCTCACTCTTGGGTAAATGCTTAAAAAATTCCACCTGTCGCAGGCGCTTTAGAGCTTGGGCTTTGGTTTTGTAGGTTCCAAATTTCCGGCCGGTGGTTTCAGACAGAACCACATAGTGTTTCTTTATTTTTTTGATCATGTGATTTCTTGGTGCGGACGGGGAGATTTGAACTCCCACTCCCTTGCGGGAACAGGCCCCTCAAGCCTGCGTGTCTGCCAAGTTTCACCACGTCCGCAGACTATATGATGTTCTAGGGTCTAGCTTCGTAGCGGCCCATCAGGATTTGGATTGATCTGATGTAGAAGCGGCCAGTGGTTTTGGCGCGACATTGACACCGAATTTTTTAGCGGCCTTGCCGGTGCGCTCCCGCAGAAAGTAAAGTTTGGCGCGGCGAACTTTTTTGGGCCGCGAAACCACCTCAATTTTTTTTAGAGTGGGAGAATAAAGCGGAAATATTTTTTCAACCGCAATACCGCCCGCCGCGATTTTGCGGACGGTAAAAGTAGCGCCCGGCTCGGAGCCGTGTTTGCGGGCAATAACCACGCCCTCAAAAACCTGAATCCGTTCAACCGCGCCGCCCGATTCCTGCTTCTCGGCCTTTTTAATGGCCTTGGCGGTTTTGGAAAGCTTTTTCTGAACGGCGATTTCTTTAATAAGTTGGTGAACCCGCACCACATCGCCCGCGCGAAAATCGGTATTGGCCGCCGGCAGCTTTTTTAGCTCGGTGTATTCTGTTTTGATAAAGTCTTGCAATTTGGCTGACATATACCAGCGACACTAATTACAAATGACACACGAATCTACGAATTTAAGATTGTC
>CAZGLK010000037.1:0-7400 GCA_964526375.1 uncultured Candidatus Saccharibacteria bacterium
CTTATCCTGTTGCATAACACCGCCCACATAATTTCCGTGTCATAACCACGATCGTAAAAAAATGTTAAGATAGAAATCCAAACAAAAGGTTACTCTGTGTAATGGCCAAGCCCTTTTTATCACAATGGAGGTTCGACCTCGGGTTGGGGCTCTTCCGGTGTGGTTTGAAAAAGAGACGCTCCGATTTTTAGTCGGAGCGCGTTTTGATAAAAAACCAGCGGTTATAACTTATCCAGCCGGCGGCGCTGGATTATTTTGTTTACGAAGTCGGCGCTCGGTGAGTGCTGATCGGTTGGAAATATCTGCAGCAAGCCGCCTCTGGATACCCGCCTGACTTCAAAATGAAGGTCAAACGGCTGATCATCCGGTTCCACCAAAACAAAGTTGGCAACCACCTGGCCCTCATAAGCTTGCCAGGCGGTGCCGCGTTTGCCCGACTGGGCAAATTTGGCTACGATTCTGGAGTCGTGCGGCCAGCGGTTTGGATGGACAGAGGCCCATATTTTACCGCCGGTTAGATTTTTGTAATCCATCCGAAAGCCGGTATTGTTTTCATCCCAGTCTTCCAGTTCACCCACCAGCAACTGGTCTAGGCTGTAAACGAGCCTGCAGGCGGCTTGGGTGATGGCTTCAATCTTGATCTCATTCATACCCATCTCCTTTCTAAAAAGAACACAAAGCCAGGATAGCACAGACTTACCTGTGTGTAAAATTTCTTGCTAAGAATGTTGATGGGGTGCTAAGATTGAATACTTGATAACTTTACGAAATACGAATAGCTACGAATATACGAAAAGATCTGATGACGGATTCGTATATTCGTAATGATTGGTATTTCGTAAAAACATGCGTTACTCTCAACTCTTCGGCAAAACTTTACGCCAAGCCCCCAAAGACGAAACCGCTCTAAACGCCCAACTACTCCAGAGAGGCGGTTTTGTAGATAAGCTCATGGCCGGTTCTTACACCTTTTTGCCCTTGGGCTGGCGGGTGGAGCAAAAGATTGAACAGATTGTGCGTGAGGAAATGAATGCTATTGGCGGCCAGGAGGTTTTGATGCCGCTGGTGCATCCCAAAGAAATTTGGAATGAAACCGGCCGCTGGAGCGACCCGCGGGTTAAGGAAATAATGTATCAGTTTAAAACCGAGGCTGGCCGGGAATACGGCTTGTCGTTTACTCACGAAGAGATAGTTTTGGATCTGGTTAGAAAGAATACCGTCAGTCACAAAAATCTGCCCATCAAGCTGTATCATTTTTCCACCAAGTTTAGAAACGAAACCCGGGTTAAGTCGGGCTTGCTGCGCGGCCGCGAATTTATTATGAAAGACCTTTACAGCCTCCATGCCACCCAAGATAGTCTGGACGAATTTTACTGGCAGGTTAAAGACGCCTACCTAAAAATTTTTGATCGAATTGGTCTTAAAAATGTTAAGGTAGTGGAAGCGGCTGGCGGAGTGTTTACCGCCGGCAACACCCATGAGTTTCAGGTGCTTAATCCCATTGGTGAAGATATCGTTTATGTGTGCAGCCGGTGCGATTGGGCCCAGAATAAAGAAATTTTCTCCGGTGGCGACAGCGGTGGCAAGTGTCCTCAATGCTCGGCCGGCGTTAAAGAAGCCAGCTCCATAGAGGTTGGCAACATTTTCAGGTTCGGCACTAGTTATTCCGAAAAAATGAAGGTTAACTTTACCGATGCTGACGGTTCGTTAAAACCGTTGTTTTTGGGCAGTTACGGCATAGGCGTTAGCCGGTTGATGGGAGTGTTAGCCGAAATTTTTAACGATGAGCAAGGACTTGTTTGGCCCCGGACGGTGGCGCCGTACTTAATCCATTTGATCTCGCTGGGTGAAGCTGGCCCAGAGGGCGAGCGTTTGTACAATCAGCTAAACTCGGCCGGATTAGAGGTTTTGTGGGATGATCGCGATGAATCGGCCGGCGTTAAACTGGCCGATGCCGATTTGATCGGCCTGCCTTACCGCCTGGTGGTTAGTGATAAGAGTTTAGAGAAAAAGAGTGTGGAGGTGAAGGCACGCGGCAGTGAGCAGGTGGAGATGATAGGACTGGATGAGGCGGTGAAATGGGCTAAACATCTTTGAAATCCAAAACTCAAAATCCTAAATCCTAAACAAATTCAAAATCCAAATGTTCTAAATTCCAAAAGTTTTGAGTTTTGAATTTTGGTCATTGGGATTTGTTTAGGATTTAGATATTGGGATTTAGGATTTGTTTCCATGTATTTATTGAAGAGAGTCTTCAGTCGTTTTTCCAAAGACATCGGCGTGGATTTAGGCACGGTTAACACTCTGGTTTATGTACGCGGCCGGGGTATTGTTATAAATGAGCCGTCTATTGTGGCCATAAACCGCAAAACCGGTCAGGTGCTGGCGGTGGGCCGCGAGGCCCAAAAAATGGTCGGGCGCACGCCGGGGCATATTGCGGCGGTTGAGCCCTTGGTGGACGGCGTTATATCCGACTTTGAAGTAACTGAACAGTTGCTGCGTTATTTTTTTCAAAAAATACACGGTGATGGGTTTTATGTTCTGCCTCGGCCGAGGGTGGTTATAGGCATCCCTTCGGGGGTAACCGAGGTGGAAAGACGAGCTGTGGAAGAAGCGGCCCGCAGCGCCGGAGCCAGAGAAGTGTTGCTGATTGAGGAGCCCATGGCGGCGGCTTTGGGAGCCCGCCTGCCGGTGCAGGAAGCTTTGGGTAATTTGGTGGTGGATATCGGCGGCGGCACCACCGAGGTGGCGGTTATCTCTTTGGGCGGTATTGTGGCTGTGCGTAGTTTGAAAATAGCCGGCAATAAGTTGAATGAAGATATTACCCAAATGGCCCGCGAAGAGTATAATCTGCTTTTAGGCCCGCGCACCGCCGAGGACGTTAAAATAGCCGTGGCTAGTGCTGTGGATTTAAACGAGAAATTGGAAACCACGGTCCGCGGCCGTGATCTGATAACTGGTTTGCCCAAAGAAGTAACCATTACCTCCAAGGAAGTAAAAAAAGCCATAGCCCGCTCGGTTAAGGTGCTGGCCGATGCCGTTAGGGAGATTGTAGAGCAGACCCCACCCGAACTTTTGGGTGACATTATGAAACGGGGCGTGGTGCTGGCCGGCGGCAGCAGCTTGCTGCGGGGCATAGATGAGGTGATTAGCAAGGAAACTGGTATGGCTGTTAAGATTGCTGACGATCCATTAACTACTGTGGCGCGGGGCACGGGGATAGTGCTGGAGGATACCGAGAAATATCAGGAATTATTGGCGAGTAGGGAATATGTTACTACTCCGAAGGAGTAGAATGTCCAATATCAAAACTCAAATATCAAATCAAATCCAAAGCTCCAATGTCAAGACTTTTGAAATTTGGATTTTGACATTTATTTGTCATTTGAATTTTGTCATTTGAGTTTTAATAGTTGATAGGTGTTTAAATGGCAGAAAGTGTTTCTCGTAATGTGTGTGTCTTTAGCTCTTTTCTTTTTAGACCGGGCCCAGTTTTTTGATTCCAGCATCAATTTAGTAAACCGCTTGGCGGTCAAACCAGTAACCAGTTTGACGATAACCGCGGCCGACAAGCTGAAATTTATTTTCAAGGGCGTGTTTACTGTTAGGAATTTGGTGAAAGAAAACTGGGTCTTAAAAAACGAGCGCGATTTTTTTAGGGCCGAATCCATTAAACTTCAGCAGGTGGCTGAGGAGAATGAATTTCTGCGCCAGGCGCTTAGTTTAGAAAGCAAAGAGAGCCGGCGGCCGGTGGTGGCCAATATCTTGGCCTACGACCCTTTTCAGGCCAGCGATTTTTTTACTTTGGACAAGGGTGCCCGGCAGGGTGTGAGAGTAAACGATCCCGTGGTGCTGGGCGGCTCCTCGGCTACGCTTGGGGCGGGCAATATCTTGGTGGGGCGAGTGAAAGAAGTGGGTGATAAAGACAGCCGGGTGCTGTTGGTGAGTTCGTCTCAAAGTCGCATCACCGCGTCTTCTCGGGCGGTTAAAACCTTGGGTGTGGTTACCGGATCGGCCAGTGGGGCTTTAACTTTGGATTTGGTTTTAAAGGATATTGAACTGGCGGCTGGCCAGATTCTGCTGACCTCGGGCCTGGATGGCATATTTCCGGCCGGGCTGTTGATAGGCGAGGTCGAGCGTATTTTTGGCGGCGATGGTTCTTCATTTAAAAAGGCCTTGGTGCGGCCGTTCTTTAGCCCCCGCGACCTAAAACAGGTTTTTGTGTTAATTTCTCCGTAGTTATTACAAGGCTTGGCCTCCTTTGGGAGGCCAAGCCTTGGCTAAATTTGCGCGGATTATTTTTATCTGCTAAGATTTGGTAGATTAGTCGTCTAAATATATTTAATTATATGGAACCTTCAGAAACAAACAACGAAACCCCTAAGCCGGGTCCTTATTTAATTCCTCTGTCCATTGTGGCGGCCGGCGGCTTGATAGCCGCGGCGGTCTGGTTTCAAAGCGGCCGCAAGGTAGACACCACCGCCCAAGTTGGCCCCAAGCCGGTGAAAGTGGAAGTAGGCAGTTTGCCGGTATTGGGAGAGGCCAATGCCAAAGTGGCGGTGATTGAATTTGGCGATTATCAATGCCCGTTTTGCGAGCGGTTTTTTCAGCAGGTTGAGCCCATGATTCGTGAGCAGTATGTAAAAACGGGCAAAGTAAAAATGGCTTGGCGCGACTTTGCTTTTTTGGGGCCGGAGTCTTTTTGGGCGGCCGAGTCGGCTCGTTGCGCCAACGATCAGGGCAAGTTTTGGCAATACCATGACTTGTTGTTTAACCGCCAGCAGGGTGAAAACCAAGGGGCGTTTAACAAAGACAAGTTAAAAGGTTTTGCGGGCGAGCTGGGTTTGAATCAGGCCGAGTTTGATGCCTGCCTGGACGGCGGCAAATATACTCAAGCGGTTAAAGACGATACCGATGCCGGCCGCGCGTCGGGAGTTGAGGGTACTCCAGCTACTTTTGTGAACGGCGAGTTGATTGGGGGTGCCCAGCCGTTTAGCGTGTTTCAGGGGGTGATTGAAAAATATTTGAAATAACGCGATCCTAAAAATCCGAATACATCCGAATGACCCGAATGAATTTTTTCGGGACATTCGGGTAGAGTTTGGGTGTTTCGGGTCGGTGGTTAATCGTGGATGATCAACCAATAATTCAACAACCCAAGGAGTTAGAACCGGCCGAGCCGTCGGCTTTGACCAAAAAAGAGCGCCGCGAGGCGCGGCGGCGGGAGCGGGAACAGCAGATATCATCGGCGGGTCGGTCGCGCCGATGGAGGAGATTTTTTAGTGTCATTGTCATAGTCATTGTTATAGTCGCCGCCAGCTGGGGCATGGTCTTTTGGCTGAAAGGCCGCGACACCACGCTGCCGGGTGAGGCGATTCCGATTCAACCCGCCCTTCACATTCAGCCGGATGAGCCGTTGCCGGGATTGTATCTTTCTAATCCGCCGGTCTCGGGCTGGCATTATGGCCAGACCGTTGAGTGGGGTATTTACGACAAAGAACTGGTTGATCAGAATGTGATTCACAATCTGGAGCACGGCGGCATATGGATTTCTTACAAGCCCAGTATTATTCCTCCAGATGTGTTGGAGAATCTTAAACGGGTGGCTGGTCGGTATAAAAGTAAGGTTGTTTTGGCCCCTCGTGAGGCCAACAACGATATGATTGCTCTGGCCGCCTGGGGGCGGTTGGATAAGTTTGATTATTTTGACGAGGCCCGCATTATAAAATTCATCAAAGCCCTAAAAAACAAAGGCCCCGAGTTTGTGCCTGATTAGGCGCTGTTCAACAATGTTCAACATTCGGTGTTGAACACACCCATATGGTTAAAAAGACAATGCCAAAAAACAGGAAAAGTGGCACCCACTATATATCAGCGGGTATAACTTCTTATGTGTACCGGGTTATTATTGAACCCGACGGTGGGCGATATTATGCCGAGGTTCCTGCCCTGCCGGGTTGTTATAGCTGGGGGTACACTTACGAAGGCGCGCTCAAGAATGTTAAAGAGGCCTTAGAGCTTTGGTTGGAAATGAAGAAAGAGGAGGGGGAGACGATACCCTTGGAAGATCCACGGGCCATTAGAAAAGCGCCGCTCACAGTGGGGGTAATGGTCTGATTTGATGGGCACTCGACTCAAAAATATTACAGCGAGAGAATGGCTTAGAGCGTTGGAACGGGGCGCCTTTGTCGCAAGAAAAAGCAGGGGATCGCACCATTTTTATCAGCATTCTGATGGCCGGAGGGTATTGATTGTTTACCACAAACTTGGCGATACTTTTGGGCCTAAAACAATTAGGCAAATTCTTAAAGGCACTGGTTGGCGCGATGTTGATTTGAAACATTTTGGTTTGATCAAATAATCTCCGCCGTTGGTTAACGCTCGGTGTTGAACATGGCTAGAGAATGTGGGTGTAAACTGGTTGACACCCAGTGTTGACCAGTTTTTTGATTGGAGGGTAATCGGAATAAATCGGGGTAAAATCGTGAGATCCAAATCCTATCATTAAGCCACGATCGTATGATAATGATAGGAAATGGTAGGGTAGGATCCAAAGTGAGCAAATCATATCATTAGTGTACGATCGTATGATAACGATATGATTTGAATTTATTTGGCAAAATAAAATCCCCATCGTGCCGAGCGCGATGGGGATTTTTTTGACCCGGCGGGCGGGACTTGAACCCGCATCCTCTGGTAAATAATTCAGATACTCTCGGCCTTCGGCCGCTTTTGTCACTAGTGACACTAGGACTATACACGGCCTTATCTCTTGTTGAGCTACCGCCAGGATTAAATTTTTTCGAGCCCCCGACAGGATTTGAACCTGTAACTTCCCGAAATGGAGTCGGGACTCTACCTGGATTGGAGAGGTGCAATTGGCCTCCCAACCTCTTTGAGCTACAGGGGCTCCGAAAATATTGGCGGGTCTGGAGTGGCGACTCAACTAGGGGCTTGACGGGTGCCCCCACTTGAGCTCCAGACCCGCCTTGGAAGGAACTTTCTATAGGTCAGTCTAGCGCACCTCCTTTTCGGTGTCAAATGTACTCTTTTGGCAGTGGATTCCGATATACGGAAAGTTCGTAGTTGCCTCGCTTGTGGGTTACCACATCTTCCGGCAGCACATCGATTTGACCTCCTTTAGGGTGGATAGCCAGCCGCCTGAAGTTGCCGGCCATGTAATAGATTTGCAAGGGAAAGGCCTCTTCTTCAGCTTTTAATGCCATATCGCCGAATTGGCGCAATGTTACTTTGCCACTGGTGGAAAGTGGCACGCTCTTGCCTTCTCCGATCGGGACACAGATCAAATCTGTGCCCTTACTATCCGCCAGTTCGAGAAGAGTGATTATCATCTTTTGTCACCTCCTTATTTTTAGATCGATGATATCACACAAACAGAA
>CAZGLK010000038.1:0-7141 GCA_964526375.1 uncultured Candidatus Saccharibacteria bacterium
GCCGTGAGAGCAGGCGATTAAAAGTTCTTTGTTTTCACTTAAAAAAACTGTGCCGGGGGGATGTTTGTGGTCATGTTCAACTTTTTTAATGTCTATCAATTTTAGTCTAACCGGTTGAGATCGAGGTCCGACCTCCAAGGGGAGGTCGGACCTCCCAGAAGCCAGGCCTGAGCTTGTCGAATGGGTAAAAAAAGTGTAAACACCCGGCCATTTTATGAAGGCGCGCCATTGGTTGAAAATCTCATCGGCTGATTTGTGCCAATCAACCAAGCCGTCTTCTTTTTTGATCATTTTGGTAAAAGTGGCCCGGGCGTGATCTTGCTCTTGGGGTTTTAATTCGCCGCTAATATATCGGGGAGCATTGCGGATTATCATTTGCCCGCCGAGTTCAGCCAATTTCGCCTCCAGTGTTATGTAGTTATCGTCATCATCAATAGTTATAGTCTCTTGCGATATCACCGGCCCGTGATCTATCTTTTCATCAATAATCTTCAAACTCACTCCGGTTTCTTTAAGACCTTCAAGCAAAGCCGTTTGAATGGGCGATGGACCACGCAGTTGTGGTAACAGCGAGGGGTGGATGTTAACGGTTTTGTGCGGCGGCAAATTAAAAATCTCTGGCGGAATAAGTTTGCCGTAGGCCACCAGGATCATAATGTCGGCTTTGGCCGAGCCGATTTGATCAACAACCCTGGTGTCTTTGAGTGACGGGGGAGTAATAATTTCCAAATCCGCCTGCCGGGCGTAAACCGACACAGGCGATTCTGTTATTTCTTGTTTCCGCCCAACCGCCTTGGCCGGTTCGGTAATAACAAGAGCAATATCCCAGTCGGTTCGTTCTTTAATTGTTTGCAGTATCAGCGCCGCAAACTCGGATGTTCCAAAGAAAACAATTTTCATATCTTTTTAAGATGATCTACAAAAAGAATCCCGTTTAGGTGATCAACTTCGTGCAGCATCAGGCGGGCCAGAATACCTTTCACACGGAGCTTAAACTTTTGGCCGTTTTCGTCCAAAGCTTTTATGGTTACTTTGTCCGGGCGAGCCAATTCGTGCCATTGGTTGGGCAGACTCAAGCAGCCTTCTTCTTCTATAACATCTTTCTTGGAAACTTGAGTGATGGCGGGGTTGATAAACACGGTGTGGCCGTCTTTGGCTAACTCGTCGGAGATAACAAACAATCTGATGTTACGCCCCACCTGTGGCGCGGCCAGGCCAACGCCGTTTTGGCTTTGAGCCAGAGTTAATTTCATGTCTTTTATCAAACTTAAAACCGCCGAGGTTATTTCGGCCACCGGCGCCGATTTTTTTCTTAGCACCGCGTTATTATTTTGGGTTTCTATTTTTAACATGCTGATAGTTTACGAATCTACGAATTCAGTTTGCGGGACTTTGTCTTCTTGGTGAGACCTTTCAGTGCGGCAAAAAAATACTTGCCCCGCGACCCAAGCGGCAGATCTTTTTTAGCCGCCACTCGCTTGGCCAAGGCACGCAGATCTTCCTCGTAGTACAGCTGGGCGATGCCAAGATAAGCGGCAAATCGCTTCGGCTCGGCCATCATATTAGATAGATCGTCCGCTAAAAGATGTTCGCGCGAATGGAGTTTTTTGTCGGGCTGTAATCTCATGGCAAACTTCCCAATCATTTAAGCACCATACCACAGGATTGATTCTTTTTGAAAGATGATTATAATTTAGACATTGCGCCAACGGAGAAACCGCAACCTATCAGATCAGAGTAGGAGGGTTGTTATGCCGAAAGAGGAAAAAGTCCAGCCGCTCTTGTGGCGGTTCATAAACTACTCGCTGGAAGCCGGCAGATTGCGTCAGCGTCGGGAAGCCGGCCGGATCAGGGGCAGTCAGTCTTTTCGGCTTAAAGATCTGGAGGCCCGGCTCATACCTAGCCTTCAGAGCAAGTTGGTCAATTCCGACTAAAACGGTCGGCGGGCAGTCTCTAGAGACTGCCCTGTTTTTTTGATATAATCGGTCTTATATTGATGGTTCTGCTGTTTATCCAAACTCTATTTCAAAGAATAGTCTGGCTGGTAACATTTGCCGGCACTCGGGTTTTTAGTTCGTTTAGAATAGTTGGGCAAGATAACATCCAAAACTTGTCGCGGCCGCTTTTAATTATAGCCAACCATCGCAGTTTTTGGGACCCTCTTGTAATTGGCACCGTTTTCCCGATCTCATCCGAATATTTGCCCTTGGGCTTTATGGTGGCCGACGAATACTATAAGTGGCTGCGGCCTTTTTTCTGGCTAACCCGAACATATCCTGCCAAAAAAGGCCAAGGTATGGACATATCGCTAAAAGCGCCCCGCCGCGTTTTGAAAACTGGCGGAGTGTTTTTAATTTTCCCGGCCGGTCACAGGTATTATCTGGGCCGACCGCCGCGGCCGCGGCGGGGCGCGGCCGTGCTTGCTTTAGAAACGCCGCAATTAACCATTCTACCGATTTATCTTAAAACAATCAGCGGCTGGAGGATTCAAGATTTTTTGCTAAAGCGCAAGAACATTACGGTTGTTGTCGGCCGGCCATTCAAACTAGAAGAACTAACCTCCAGCCGGAATGTTGATGAAGTCAGCCAAATTCTGGCGGATGAGATCTACAAACTCAATTTTTAGATTTCTGAGCTCAAGACCAGACCTAATCCATATCCTATCATTACCACACGATCGTATGATAATGATAGAAAATGATAAGGTAGGATTCAAGGTGAGCAAATTATGTCATTAGCACACGATCGTTTCTTAATGATAGGATTGAGAAGAATTGCTGATTGCCGCATTGCTAACCGTTAGGGATCAAAATTAAACGAATCCATGTTCAATCACAGCGGCCTTTCCAAAATAAAATCGGCAAAACTGGAAAGCAAAGTCGCGGCTCTTTGAGTCAGAATCGAGCCCGACAGCGATTTTTTAGCTTGGCGAGCTAAGGTCAAAGACTGCTTTTTGGCATAATCATGAGCGCCAGTTCGCACAAAAATATCTCTAACCGCCGCAATTTCACTCTTTTTGGCCCTGGGGTTTCCCAAAACCCGCAGCAGGGTCTTTTTATCTGCCGGCCCGGCTCTTTTAAGCGCTTCCATTTTTAACATGGTTAGCTTGCCCTCACGAATATCGGAGTCGGTAGATTTGCCAATCTCGGCCTCGCTGCCAAACACGCCCAAAATATCGTCTTGAATTTGAAAAGCCGCGCCTACAGGCAAGGCGTATTTGCTTAAAGCCGCAAAAATTTTGGGCGCGGCACCAGCCAAGGCCGCGCCGATGTGCAAAGGTCTTTCAAAAGAGTACTTGGCGGTTTTGTATGTTAAAATAATATTGGCTTCCTTGGACCCGGCAGTCTTGCTTTTTTGGAGCTGGATATCCAAGTACTGGCCCAAGCAGACTTCCTCTTTCAATTTACCAAAAATATCCAAACCCTTTAGCAACAACCGAGGTTTTAGACGACATTTTAGAAAAAGAACATCCGCCATGTTTTCCGCCAAATCCCCGGCCAGAATTGCGGCTGACATCCCCAGATGATACGACTTAAACTTATTCCCAACAAAGGCCACGCGAGTGGGTTTAAAACGGCGCAGGGGGGCCCGATCCATAATATCGTCGTGGATTAGGGCATACATGTGAAAAATCTCAATTGCCGCCGCGGCCGGCAGAATAGCCGATATGTCGCGACCGCCGCCGGCCAAATAGCCAATAGCTAACAAGGTGGGGCGGTTGCGTTTGCCGTCTTTTAGGGAACGTTTGATTTCTTGAAACAATTCGCCGGCCCGAGGGTGAATTTTTTTAGCCCAGGCAAACTCGCCTTCCAAAAATGAGGTAAGCAGAGGATCAACTTCGGCTTGGATCTGGCGGACCAGAGCAAAGTAGCCACCTTTGACCATTATGCTATAACCATATCATAATTGATTAGAGTTTCAAACCTTGAACGTTTCAGCGGTCGGACTGCTGGTATCAGCGATCCGACCGCTGAATATCTTGTTCGCTTATGCCAGTGCTAGCCGTTGTCTTAATTACCATCGTCTTGATCCTGACCGTATTCACCCTAATAGGGATGATCATATTTGCCTTCTTTCCAATTTTAACCATGGGCGCGCCGTTTGTGCCCTCTTACCGGCCTAAAAACAAAAATAGTTCGGCGCATTTAGCCGAGGCTATCAACTTTGTTAAAAATCACGGCGGCGGTCAAAAATCCGTTGACCTCGGCTCGGGTGACGGGCGAGTGGTTAGAGAGTTCGCCAGATGTGGTCTTGAAAGCTGGGGCGTGGAAATAAATCCGCTTTTGGTTTTGTGGAGCCGCGCCAAGATCAAAAAAGCCGGCCTTAAAAATGCCCACATCAAATGGGGCAGTTTATGGAAGGCCGATCTGTCTGGTTTTGATATAGTTTATATGTTTCAGTGCAATCTCACCAACAAATTTTTATTTAATAAATTTAAAAAAGAACTAAAGCCGTCGGCTTATGTCATCAGCTTCGGCTTTCCCATGCACGGCTTAAGGTTGGTTAAAGAGGTCGGCAGTTTTTTGATCTACCAGTCGCATTGATAATCAAATCTGATTGGGGTCGGGCTTCGATCAGATAATCTCTGATGTTACATTGAGCGTCATTTTTGATATAATCAAAAGATGAAAATTGGAGAATATAGGGGGGTTGGAATTTTCACGGACAACGACCGCACCAACGACTATGAATTTAGCACCTTTTTAAGAAAAGCCTGCAACTTTGCGCTTACAGCGGTACTTAATTCATTGCCGCCCGGCTTTCAAACGTACATTAAAAAATCTCATAAATCCGCCGAGGAGGTGATTGAGCACGCTACTACCCATCGCGCTCTAGAGGTGCTTTATCAGCGTGGGAAAACTCATTCTTCCCGCGGGATTTTTCAAAAACTGGCCCACCGGGTCTGGTTTGGCATATTAAACAATTCCATTGCCATAAGAAACCGGCTCAAGCTCACCAAAAAAGAAATAAAGACGGCCCTAGACCTTTTAGAGAAAAACGAGAATGATTCAATACATATTCTTAGCATCGCTTCAGGATCGGCCCGGGCCATCATAGAAGTTCTGCGATTGCTGGATGTGCCTAAAAAAACAATAACGGCCAAATTTCTGGACAAAAATCCTGAAGCCATTAAATATAGCCAACAACTTGCCAAAGACTTAACGCAAAAATACAAACTGGAATGGATCACCGACACCGCCGGAAATTTTTATAAACATTATTCCAACGGCGCCAGGCCTGATATTATTGAGATGGTGGGGTTGCTGGATTATTTCGACCAAACAAAATGCATAACCCTGCTGGCGTTCATATATGAATATTTGCGCTCGGGGGGGGTTTTTATAACGGCTAACATCATTCACAATCGGACGCAGAAGTTTATTTCCAAAATAGCGGGCTGGCCCGTGGGCTCCCGCACTCCCGAAGATGTTAGAGATTTAGCCCTGGCGGCCGGTTTTGACCCGCAAAAAACAAAGGTCGTTTGCGAGCCGCTTAAAATCCACGCCGTGCTCGTGGCTGGAAAGTAGTTCGACAAGCTCACTATAAATAGTTCGAGACCTCGACTGTCTTCGACTCCGAGGTCGCTCAGACTCGAGGAGAGCTCGGTCGAAGTCCAGGCTCACTATAATATAATGGAACTTTTTGCCATATCGGGTTTAATCAACGGCATAGCTTCGTTAAGCTTTGGTTTTTTGGTTATTTATAAAAACTGGCGCGACACCATAAATCGGGTCTTTTTTCTGCTGATGATAAGCATGATCGTTTGGTCCTTCGGTTATTGGCAGTGGCTCTCCAGCACCAGTCACGACCCGGCTCTTTTTTGGACAAGAATACTTTCGGTTGGCTCCACCATAATTCCCGCTTTTTACTTGCATTGGATTTTGCTTCTGCTCGGCCGGCGCCAAACCAAGCGCCTTTTAGCGTTTGTTTATTTTTTGGCCGGTCTCTTTTTACTATTCTCTTTCTCGCAGCTTTTTGTAAAAGACGTAGCACCTCGGCTATCCTTTCCGTTCTGGCCACAGCCGGGTGTATTGTATCATTTCTATTTGGCGGCGGTGTACGTTAGTTTGGTAACCTATTCTCTTTACCTTTTGCTCAAGACTTACCAAACTGCTTCCGCCGACAAACGGGGACAAATTTTTTATGTGGTCTTGGGTTCGGTAATGGGTTTTGGAGGCGGCCTGACTAACTTTTTTTTGTGGTACGGCATTCCCATTCAGCCCTTCGGCAATTTCTTTGTGGCCTCGTTTCCGGTGTTTTTTGGCTACGCCATGTTAAAACATCGGCTCTTTAATTCCAAGGTTGCCGCCACCGAGCTTTTAGTGTTTACAATTTGGATTTTCCTGCTGATACGAGCGGCCACGGCCCAAACATTAACCGAGCGGGTAATAGATTACGGCGTCTTTGTTCTGACCGTATTTGTGGGCGTGTTCCTGGTTAAAAGTGTAATCAAAGAAATCGAACAGCGTGAAAAACTTCAAAACTTAACCGACCAGCTGGAAAAGGCCAATGTGGAGTTAAAAAGAGTGGACGCGGCCAAATCGGAGTTCGTTTCCATTGTTTCGCACCAGCTACGCACGCCGCTGACGGCCATTAAAGGTTACCTTTCCATGTTGCGCGAGGGCAGTTATGGCGCTGTGGCGTCCCAGCAAAAAGACACTTTGGAAAAAGTTTACCAGTCATCCGAGAATCTGATTCATCTGGTGGAAGATCTGCTTAACTTGAATCGCATTGAAGAGGGACGGATAACTTATAACTTCAGGCCGGTTGACTTGGCGCAGATGACAGACGAGGCAGTGCACGATCTAAGAACTTTGGCCGATCTTAAAAAATTAAAACTATCGTGGATCAAACCCCAAGCCTTGCCCGCCGCTTGGGCCGACCCCGACAAAATCCGTCAGGTCATAATCAATTTTATAGACAACGCCATAAAATACACCGAGCAAGGTAGTGTAACCGTGGATTTAAGATTAGAAAGCGACCTTCTGGTTTTTCGGGTCAGCGATACCGGTGTGGGTATGGACGCGGAAGAACAAGCTAACCTGTTTAAAAAATTCGTTCGCGGCGAAGGCGGGCGGGCGCTTTACACCGGCGGCACCGGTTTGGGTCTGTACGTGGCTAGTATCATCACCGAAGCCCA
>CAZGLK010000039.1:0-6983 GCA_964526375.1 uncultured Candidatus Saccharibacteria bacterium
ACCATTGTGGTGTTTGATCGCATTCGCGAAAACCTAAAACGCCGAGGCGATGAGAATTTTTCCCAGACCGTTAATGCCAGCGTCAACGAGACCATGTCTCGTTCCATCAGCACTTCTTTGACCGTTTTGCTGGTGCTGGCGGCAATATATTTTTTGGGCGGCCAAACCACCCAAAACTTTGCTTTGGCCCTAATCATCGGCGTCTTTTTTGGAACCTATTCCTCCATCTTTGTAGCCGGCCCGCTGCTTTCTTATTGGGCCGGCCGAGTTAGAAAATAGTTTATCCCCAAATGTTGATTGACAAACTATAAATCAGGACATACGATAAAAGTATTGTGGTTGCGAGGGGCAACGCGCAATGTCAATCCTGTGCCTTACGGCGCATCAGGAGTTCTTACAACTAGATTGTGAGGATGATGGATGAGTGAGTGGATGCCGAGACGGAGGGTAGCCCAAAAAAAGGTGAACCCGACCGCATACGGACCTAGTTTGCAAGGACAAAGTCTTTGGGCACCACGCACCGCCCAAAGATAGCAATAAACCGCTTCTAGAGATTTAAACCTCTGAAGCGGTCTTTTTTTGTTATTTTGCCGTCCGTAATACCCCGCCCCGAGCTTGCCCAGTAACTTAACTAGTTAAGTTACTGGGCTTGTCGCCCTTCAAATCCTTCAGGGCAACCCTGACCTTGTGGAACGAGTCGAGGGGCTGGGTTTGACACTTTTATAGGGGGGTGCTAGTATGGGGAAATTAAAAGATAAATCAAAAATATCAATAAAATGAACAAATTTGATATTAAACGTGTTATTAATCAATTGATTGGTAGTTTGTTGGACCGTTCTAAAGATATCGTGCTGTCCCGCTTTGGGATTGGCAAAGAGCGCTATGAAACTCTGGACGCCATTGGCCGGCGCTACGGCATTACCCGCGAGCGGGTGCGCCAAATAGAAGCCGACGCTCTAAAGCGCATAACTGTTTCAGAGAACGAATCTATTTACAAACCGGTGATAACGGCACTGGCCGATTTTATTAAATCACACGGCGGGGTCGTGGAGGAGTCGGCACTTAAGGCCGAGTTTGCGGCCGGCCATTTTGAGGTCAAAGCCGAACCCATAAAAAAATACGAGGGGGCTGTAGTTTTGTTTCTAAATCTTAAAGGCGGATTTGTTAAAGCCAAAGAAGACGATAATTTTAAAACCCGCTGGGCCTCGGATGCCGCGGCGGTTAAAACTCAAGAGGGCTTGGTGGAGCATTTGATTGATGCTTTGCGCAAAGAAAAGCGGCCGGTTAATTTTGACACTTTGGTGTCTTGGGCCAGGAGTCATCAAGCTGGTTTTAATGCCGATACGGTGCGGGCCTATTTGGTTTCGACTAATGCGGTGGGGCAGAATAATTTTGGCGAATGGGGCTTGATCAGTTGGCCGGAGATTACGCCCCGCGGCGTGCGCGACAAAGCTTTTTTGATAATGCAGCGCGTTAAAGAGCCGTTGCACTTTACCAAAGTAGCCCATGAAATCAACAAGGCCAGTTTTTCCGACCGTGTGGCCCTGCCGCAGACGGTTCACAATGAGCTTATAAAAGACGAGCGGTTTGTTTTAGTTGGCCGGGGTATGTATGCCTTGAAAGAGTGGGGCTATCAAACAGGAACGGTTAAAGATATTATAAAGGCCGTTTTGTCGGAAAACGGGCCTTTGAACCGCGAGCAGGTTGTGGAAGCGGTCTTGGCAAAGCGCCTGGTCAAACCCGGTACTATTGTTTTAAACTTGGGCGCTTTCAAAAAGCGCCAGGACAATAAATACGTTGCGGCGTAGTTCCTTAGTCCCTTCAAAAAGGAGGTGGTGAGCGATGTTGGCATTTTTTGTATCTGTTGCAGTCGGTAGCGCGATCGTTGCTCTGTTAGCTTGGTCTATGCCCCTGCCCGATGGATCCTTTGCGCGATCGTCGGCCTTTTTTGCGGCAGGATTGCTAATCGGTGTAGCGGCGGCTACTATAGGAAGCTGAAGGAGGTGAACCTTTCCCTTTTTGCTCTGAATTGCAATGTTATCGCAGTAGCTCGGCAGTGGAAACCCGCTGCCGAGTTTTTTGTTCTATCTGTGTCCGACACTCGGTGTCGGACACTTGGGGAGCTTAACCTGCCACGTTAAAAATCCCCAACGTGGCAGGTTAAGCGCAAATGGGAATTTTTGCTTGTCCCCGAAAAGTGTTAGAATAAACTATATCGCTATGCCTTTTTTTGAACTTCTGTCGCAAACTTGGTCGGTTGCTTTCAATATCGCCATTAAATGGTTTTGGCTGGTTGCGCCTATAATTTTTGGAGTGGTGCTGTGGAATTCCTGGCTGTATTACATTCGCATCCGCACGCTGGTTGGTTTTAAGTGGGTTTTGCTGGAAATATACCTGCCGCCCGAGGTGGAGAAAACGCCTTTGGCCATGGAGCAGATTTACGCCATGATCCAGGCCACGCTTTACAAAGGCAGCTGGTGGAAACGTTATGTGGAAGGTCGGGTGCAGGAATGGTTCAGCGTGGAAATGGTGTCTTTGGAAGGCAAACTGCACTTTTACATTCGCCTCATAGACCAGTTTCGCAATCTGGTGGAGTCGGCCATTTACGCCCAGTACCCCCAAGCCGAAATTTACGAAGCCGAAGATTACACCGCCAACGTGCCTAACGAAATTCCCAACGAAACCCATAACCTCTTTGGCGCCGAGTTTATGCTGGACAAGCCCGATGCCTATCCTATACGATTTTACAGCGAGTTTGAGTTTGAAACCAAAGACGGCGTGGCCAATGTGGACCCGCTGGCCGGTATCACCGAGGCCATGAGCAAGTTAAAAGAGGGCGAGCAGTTTTGGATTCAAGTGGGCATAAAACCGGCGAACGACGATTGGAAAAAAGAAGGCGAGAAGATTCTTCTAAAATTGATTGGCCGAGCCGTACCCGAAAAACAAAAATCATATGTTTTGGCTTTGTTAAAAAAAGAATTGGGCGATTATATTAGCGGCGCTCTTCAAGCGCCTTTAGGCCCGCCCCAGTTTGAGCCCTTTCAGTTTGGCCCGGCCAAAAGCGACAAGCCCCATTCTTTAATGCAGTTTTTGTCGCCGGGTGAGCAGGATGTGGTTAAAGCCATTGAACGCAAGCTTTCCAAGGTTGGTTTTGAGGTGGTTGTTAGGATAATTTATGTGGCGCGCCAGGAGGTCTTTGACATACATGCTTTCTTTTCGGTGGTTTCGGGCTTGCGGCAGTTTAGCACCCAGAACTTGAACGCCATAAAATGGGACAGCCAAACCCTAACCGCGGCTAACCAGCCCTTTAAAAAACGCAAGGAGATTTTTCGAAAAAAGTGGCTGTTGTATAAGTACCGCTTAAGATACCGCCGGCTCAAAATGAACATTCTTAACATTGAGGAACTGGCCACGATTTTTCACTTCCCCGGCCGGGTGGTGGCTTCGCCAACCTTGCCGCGGATTCAAGCCAAAAAGGGCGAGCCGCCGGCTGGGCTACCGACACTTTAGTCTTGGATCTTGGATCTCATATCTTGGATCTTGGAACTCATGTCTTAAAAATGCAAAATAGATTTCATGACAATCTTAAGGAAAAAATAGATAGTTATGCCCATTTAGTTTATAGGATCACGAGGAATTTTCCTAGAGAAGAGCTATATGGTATTACCTCGCAATTAAGGCGGGCTGTTATATCGGTGATGTTAAATTACGTAGAAGGTTATGCTAGAAGGAGAGATAAAGTGTATAAAAACTTTTTGGAGATTTCCTATGGTTCTCTCAAGGAATCGGAGTATCTGCTTGAGTTTTCTTTCAGGGAAGGTTATCTATCTAAGGCCGACTACGAAGTGGCTCTTGAGGCGGCAGATAAGATAGGCGGTATGATTTGGGGTATTTTAAAAAAGATATAATTTTGGGTTCTTGAGCTCCAAGCTCCAAGATTCAAGATCCATGAATAACGAAATCACAATTTTCGCCGAAACCAATTTCCGCAACGAAAGGCGGCGTTTTGGCATTAAAGAAGACGATCGCCGCCGCCACATGTACATTGTGGGTAAAACCGGCATGGGCAAAACCACTATGCTGGAAAATATGATTATTTCTGACATTATCAACGGCAAGGGAGTCGGTTTTATAGATCCTCACGGCGATTCGGCCGACAAAATTTTAGACTTTGTGCCGCCCGAGCGCATCAAAGATGTCATCTATTTTGACCCGGCCGATTTGGATCACCCCATTGCTTTTAACGCCTTTGAAAACGTGGACCCCGAAAAAAAGCACTTGGTGGCTTCGGGCTTGATGGGCGTGTTTAAAAAAATCTGGCCTGATGTTTGGTCGGCCCGCATGGAATATATTTTAAACAACGCCATTTTGGCTTTGCTGGACTACCCCGGGGCCACGCTTTTGGGCATAATGCGGATGCTCTCCAACAAAGATTACCGCAAAGAAGTGGTAGACGGTATCAGCGATCCGGTGGTTAAGTCGTTTTGGGTGGATGAGTTTGCCAAGTACACCGACCGCTTTGCCGCCGAAGCCACGCCGGCCATTCAAAACAAAGTCGGGCAGTTTTTGTCGGCTTCGGTTATTCGCAACATTGTGGGCCAAGCCGAGAGTGCCATAGACATGAGAAAAATTATGGACGAGGGCAAGATTTTAATAATGAATTTGTCCAAGGGGCGCATCGGCGAGGACAACTCCAAACTTCTGGGCGGGCTTTTGGTTACCAAACTGCAATTGGCCGCCATGAGCCGGGTGGATATTCCCGAACAAGAACGCCGCGATTTCTATTTGTATGTGGACGAATTTCAAAACTTTGCCACGGAATCTTTTGCCAATATTCTGTCGGAGGCGCGCAAGTACCGCTTGGCTTTGATTTTGGCCAATCAGTATATTTCACAGCTGGTGCAAACGGTTGGCAGCGTTAAAAGCAGCGCCGTCAAAGACGCCATCTTTGGCAATGTGGGCACGATTGTCTGTTTTAGAGTGGGCGCCGAAGACGCCGAATTTTTGGAAAAAGAATTTATGCCCGAATTCTTGGCCGTTGATTTGGTGAATTTAACCAAGTACAGCATCTACTTAAAGTTGATGATAGACGGGGTGGCTTCGCGGGCTTTTTCGGCCAATACCCTGATGCCTTATCCGTTTCCGACAGTCAGTTTTCGGGAGGATATTGTAAAACATTCGCAGGAGACCTACGGTACGGCTCGCGAGACGGTGGAGCGGGACATTGCCCGTTGGGCTGGGATGGAGGAAATAGTTAGCCGCGGCCGGCTGGGAGCGAGGAGCGAACCGGTTGCGGTTCAATCAATGGATGTCTCGGCGCAGAGCACGCGGCCGGCGGCCGGCGGCGCGGTTGGCGGCTCGCTTCGCCGGAGCTTTAGCGAGGCGAGCAAAAAGCTGTATGAAGCGGTTTGCTGGGAAGGCGGCGAAAAAATTATGGTTGCCTTTAAGCCCGATGGCGTGCGGCCGGTTTACTGCAAACAGCATCTTTATAAGCTGAACGAGCTTAAACATCAAGCGGTATCGGAGCCTCACCAGCCGGTTAGTTTGCAGGAGGCGTTAACGAAAGGCGTTAAAAATTTTAACGCGCCGCCCCAGCCCGCCAGAAAAAAGAAAAACCCGCAAACCGAATCCGGGTTACTGGAACTGCGATCGCTTCTTTCCGATATTAAGCCGAAAGGCAGTAATTAGTAACTAGGTAATTGAGTAATTAAGTAACTAAGGCAGGGTAGCGGTGAGGCCGGGCTGGATGTTGTTTTTTTCGGCCCAGCCGGCATTGACTTCCAGAACATATTGGATTGGCCGACTGGGTTTAAAGACCCGCGGATAAGTTGAAGGATATATGTTGGTGGTTATTTCAACCACTTTTTTGTTCTCGTCCAGCCAAACAAAGTCTAGGGGAAACTTCATGCCACGCATCACAAAGCCGTAATATTCGGGCTTGGGAAAAACAAAAAGCATGCCTTGCTCTTGTGGCAAAAACTTCCTGCCCGAAAGCCCGCGGTATCTTTTTATTAACGTGTCGGCCAATTCTACTTTAACTTCTGTCCCGCCGATTTTAATTTGTTGCCATTGTGACCTGGAGGCTTGAATTGATTCTTGGAATGTCCAGAACGTCAGCACGCCGACGGCCGCGGCAGTTGTAAGTAGCAAAGGTTTTCTCATAGACAAATTTGTTTAGAGGGGTATTTTCTTCAGAAGGTATTTGTAGCAATGTACACGAATGAGGGGCCTAAGTTTCAAATGATTTTAGGCCCGCTGAAATTTTCCGCCCGAGGCGGATCCGTCTTTGGCGGAGAACCTCGACAGAAAGGTTTGCCAAACTCTGGCGCCATAAAATAGCGGAAGTACATCAATTCATTGAATAATATCAGACAACACTGACGGAGCGAGAAATTCCTGAATCATAGACATTGGAATGTCTCCTGTGATAGATAGATGTTTTCCCACACGACTCCAGTCAACGCCGATACAAGACGCGGCAAAGCCATTATGTCTGGGCGCGAAAAATAAATCGCAGCTCGGATCTCCTTGGTAATCGGTAAGCAAATAATTTTTCATCATTTTTACCGCTCTTGACCACGCTATATCATCGCGAAACAGTTCATTGTTTTCCACCATCAACTCTCCTTTTACAAGATCAAAAATGATAAATGTCCATTCGGGTTCATTATCATTAACACCGGCCAAGTGTTCAGTTGTTGTAAAAGAGAGAGAAATTAATCTCGGAGTGGCAAGCAATACTCCAGTTTCAACATTCAGGATATTTGTCTCCCCATTATCTTCTGCCGCAGTACTTACGGCAGATATAAAATCATCCTTTAGTGATTCAATGTGCCGCATTATTGCCTGATTAACTTCATCGTCAACGCGATAATTATTAGAAATAATTATTCTAGGCGTGCGTATATACATGGCAATGCTTTGCTCAGATTCTGTAATTGTTATTTCTTGCCATTTTATAATCGGCTGATTAAGAATGACCG
>CAZGLK010000040.1:0-4166 GCA_964526375.1 uncultured Candidatus Saccharibacteria bacterium
GCGAAACCCCACAAACAAAACCCACCCATATCCAAACTGGAGTGGGTTTGTTTGTTGCTTATTCCCCAAATATATGCTATTTAAAACTAAGGCTTGTTCTTTCTAGCTACAAACAAAAGGAGGTAACCATGCGGTTCACAGCTTTAGGCGGAGCTTTAGAGATTGGGGCGTCTTGTTATCTTGTTGAAATCGACGGCAAAAACATACTTTTGGATTGCGGCATAAGGATCCTTCATGGAGATCGTGTCGTCCAGTCGGGCTTGCCCGATCTAAACCAGCTCAATCGGCTTAAATCTTTAGACGCCGTTTGCATAAGCCATGCCCACATGGACCATGTCGGCGCCTTGCCGATGGTGATGGAACGGTTCAGAGAAACGTTCTGCTTCATGACCATAGCCACCCTGCCCTTGGCCATCACCATGTTGCGGGATCAGATTCAACTTCTAGAGCAGGATTCCTCCCACCCTAGCGCCCAGGCGCTAAATTGGTTCAATGAATCGGCCATGGAAAGATTGGTCAGCCGAATTATTACAGCTAAATTCGGCCAGACTTTCCACCCTTGTCCCGGAAAGTCGTTAGCCATTACCTTTCTTTGCGCCGGGCATATTTTGGGCGCGGCCGGTGTGTTGATACAAGGCGAGGAAGGCAGTATTTTTTATAGCGGGGACTTTACCTCAACGGTTCAAAGAACCGTCCGCCCGGCCGATTTCTCGCAAGCCCAAGGAGCGGACGCGCTCATCACCGAAACCACCTACGGAGGCAAACAGCACCGCGAACGCGGCCTGGAAGAAATGGATTTTGCGGCTATAACCGCTCGGGCCCTAACCCAGGGCGGGAATGTTCTTATTCCCACCTTTGCCCTGGGACGCGCCCAAGAGGTAATCCTGCTGCTTAAGGAAATAATCGCCAAGAAAAAAATACCCTCTTCTTCCATTTACGCCGATGGCATGGTTAGAGAAATCTGCGACCACTACCAGGAATTGGTTCAACCAGATCTTTTCTGGGGTACAAACAACACCCTATCCCCGGTTACTCGGGTAAATGACCCAGAAACGCGCCAGTACCTGCTTAGCGGGGTTTCCAACATTGTAGTGGCCAGTTCCGGCCAGCTGATTGGCGGCCCTTCGGTCTCCTATGCTCGGGAACTTTTGCCCAGCCGGCAAGGTGCCTTAATTTTAACCTCCTATCAAGACGATGAGTGGTTGGGGCAAAAATTACTGCGGCTCAAACGCGGGGGTGTTATCAATCTTGAGGGTAAAGATGTCCATGTCCAGGCTAACATTTTTCGCGTGCCTCTTTCGGCCCATGCCGACAGCGACCAGTTGGTGGAGATGGCTCTGCATCTTAACCCCAAAGCAGTTGTTGGCGTGCATGGGGAAGTAAAAGCCAGCGACAAGTTTGTTGAAAACCTGCGGCAGATGGCTTACCCCGGCGCCGTTTATCTGCCGCGAGTTGGCCAGACCCTTAAACTGCCGAAATGATCAGCACCCACAAAAAAACGAGCCCCGTTAGATTTTCTAACGGGGCTTAAAATTGTCTCTTTTTTGAGACAATTTTCGCTCCCAATTCTTGGGATTTTCGCATTTTCTGGCTCGCTCTGCCTCCTTGGGACTTTCTACAACGACGGCTCGCTCTTGTTGAGTGGGATTTTCCCCAACCACGGCTCGCTCTTCTCTTACTGGGGTTTTCTGATTCCATAGCTCGCTCGAAGATGATGGGATTTTCCTGCTTCCTGACTCGCCCCGTTAGTCCACCTCTGGCGGACTAACGGGGGTCTTTTTTAGGTGAACCCCGTCAGAAGTCTGTCCTGTGTGGTTATTGTGATCTGCTTCAGACATAATTTTTTTGCTGCACCACTCCAGTTGATTCAGCGCAGAAAAAATTGTTAAATTTTTTCTGCCGAGGACTTCTAACGGGGTGAAAAACCACGGCCGCGGTACCACGACCGAGCTGGAATCAATCCTTCCTTAATCCAGCTCTCCAGCCGCGGCTCATCGGCTAACTCCTCCAGCAATGAGTCCGTGCTGGCCAGTGCTGTTTCCCAGCGGTGGGCGTGAATAGCAAACGATTCTTCAGCAACACTCGGAACCGCTGCTTCCGCCTCTAAAGGAATCCCGCGCTGACCGTCAGAAGCAACTCGGCCGGCCTGCTTGGCCGTGGCTTCTCGCCTTGTCTCTAAGGAGTCAGAGCGGGCAGCAAGGCGATCAGGCACAACTGGCTTGGTTGAGCCCGATCCAACCCCAATCCGGAAAGGAAACTTGCTGACCTTGGGGCGTTCAAGATAACGCTCCATTTTTTCAATCACTTCCGGGCTAGACCGCAGTTTCTGGAGCGCGTCTTCCAAAATTACCGCCACAGCATTCTCGCTGCTGCCGGTAAGTTCGGCTATAGCGGTAAGTTCCATCGGTTCGCCCAAGAATCCAAACCGCAGAGCCACCACATGCTGTTCCATAACAGACAGCCGGCCCTGAATGGATTTCTCGGCCGATTCAGCATACCAGCTGTCCATCATTTCCTGGGCAGTGGCTGCCCGCTTGCTCTCGGGCAGAGTTTGGGGATCAGGCACAAGAGCATACCAGCTGTCGCCATCGTCCCCGTCTCTCTTAATGGGCGAATCCAAAGAGAAGCTGGGCCGAAGGGAAAGCCGCATAGCCGCCAAACCCCGCTCAATCTCTGGAGCCGGCAGTTTTAGAAGCTCGGCTATTTCCGGAATTTCCGGCTCACGGCCGAGTTTTTCCAAAAACTGGCGAATGGCCCGGTCTATCTTGCGGGTCAAACGGGCCAACTCCTGCTCCAGCTGAATTGAAAGACCGGCCCGACGCAAGCTGATTTTAATGCCTCTCTTGGCGGCTTCGCAGGCAAACTCACGAAACTCGGCTCGGGTGGCACCGCTAAAGCGCGGCAGTTCCCGCCAGAAACCGATACTGCCTTCCTGAATTAAATCCTCCACCTCAAAGCCAGCGTCCCTTCTGACTCGCTCCACAGTCCAGCCGTAAGCCACAGGCAAAACATACCTAAGCCCCATCTTAAAGAGCTCGTACCTGGCCCGCTCATCGCCTGCTCCCATAGCCGCGACTTGTTCCTTAATCAAGTCGTCATTGGCCTCGGGGAAGTTGTAATACTGCCTGGCAATGTAAACCAAGGTAGAGCGGATAGGCGGGACCTCGCCAAACGCTGATAGTTTGGGCTTGTACAGCGAAACCCTAAACGGTAGAGAGGAATCCCATTGCTTCAGATGCCGCTTGACACTTTGGATGCGACTGGCGACATTTTGGGCTTTTCGGCTCAAGAGGTCAGCCGTTTCAGAAATGCTGCGGGTTTGATGCCCGGGCAAGTCCAGACCAAAGTAAAAAATAATTATTCTTTGGTCCGATTCCCACAATCTATCCCACAAAGGAGTCTGCATCACCCGCAGGAAAATCTCTTTGGTTTGGGATTTGGAAACAAATATGCCAGAGCGCGACTGAATTGATCGCTCGGCTCTTTGAGGTTGGTGTTCCGATATCTTAAACGGCAAAGAAGCATCTTGCTGTTTTAAGCAAGCTTTGGCTCTTTCCACAATCTGCCATGTTCGTTGCCAGCTAATACTGAATCTTTGGGCTGTTTCTCGCAGAGTTCTTGATTGAAGCCCAGGGAGATCAAACCCAAAACGGTAAGCCAGAATGTCTCTGTCGCGTTCCAGCAAAGTTTCCCACAGCGGCGTTGCCGCCAGCCGCAAGAAAACCTGTTTGTACTGCATCTGGTCGGCCGTAGTTTCGTAAGTTTTATGACTGCCGGGCATATCGTTGGTTCGGAAAACAAGCTGGCGGACGCGTTCCAACACTTCCGGGGTCCGCTCCGGAAAAATCTGAACCAGTTTTTGGTACCAGCTGTCGGTTGCGACCACCGCTCGGCACACTTCTTCCGGAACCTCCCAAAACAACCTCAATTTCCTAAAAATCCTGGCTCGGCTCTGTTCAACCTGATAGCTCCAGCGACGGCTTATTTCCTCATCACTATCCTCGGGAAACGCTTGCTTCATAACCTCGTAGGATCCGGCCTCGGCCCTTGTTTCCAAGAAAGCGCTGGCCAGTTGAGCCTGAAAAGGCGAAAGCAAGAGACGCCAGATTTCCCGGCTGCTAACAGTCTCAAACCGGCGCGGGATATTGAGGCCGGGATAACTTGCA
>CAZGLK010000040.1:4176-6868 GCA_964526375.1 uncultured Candidatus Saccharibacteria bacterium
AAAGACGGATCAGCCTGCTTGAGCATAGCCTTTATTTTCTGCAGTCTTGTATTAAGACTGGCTCTTTCTAGGCCCAGCTGGCTAGCCACGATATCGCCTTTGCGTATCTCGTCTCCGGGCAAATCCAGGCCGTAGTATAAGCTGACCATTTTTTGCTCATATTCGGTTAGCTTCTGCCACAGAACTGTTTGCGCCAATCGCAGAAAAACTTTTTTATGCTCTGGTTTTAGATGAGGGTTTTGCAGAATCCGCCTAGAAACAGTCGGTTTTACCGTTACCCCAAAAGCCAAAGCCGGATCTTTTTGTTTTAGGAAAATCTTAATCTTCTCCAGCCGGTTCCAGACCGCTTGAGCGTGAGGCAAATCAAACTCTCTGGCAGTATCAAGAGTATTTCGGGTTTCGTACTCGGACAGATCCAGACCATAGTAATAAACCGCCAACTGCTGGTCTTTGCTATCCAGTTCTTCCCAGAGAGGGGTTTGCTGAATTTGCAGGAAGATCTTCTTACTATGAGCTTTTGCCTCTGATGTGGTCATGCCCTTCGTCGGCATTTGCTCGGCTTTACTAACCAGCACAGGTTGAGATGGTCTCTCTGGCCTACAAACCGGCGCGGGTTTGGGCGGCCTGACTGGTCTAACACGCAGAAGGGCCGTCCGGGTAACCAGCAAAGGCAAATCCGGATCAAGACGTTTCAGCCGAAGTTTGGCTTCCTCAATGCGGTTGAGAATGAAGCGCTTGGTGAGGCCAAATTCAGCCACAAGATCCTGCCCGCGCCGCGTTTCGTCGCCGGCTAAATCAAACCCGTAGTAACGGGAGATAATCTGCCGATCGCGCTCGCCCAAAGTTTGCCACGGGGGCGTTTGGGCTATTTGCTGAAAAACCTTTTTCTCGGCTTGTTTGTTGGAGCGTTGATAATACTGCAAGTCCACATCAACCTTACGGAAGATCTGTTGGCGGATTAACTCCAAAGTTTCAGCCGTGCGAACTGGGAAAGTCCGCGCCAGCTTGCCGTACCACGGATCTTGCTGAAGCGTGGCCTCCACCAGCTCCGCCGATGACTGCCACCACTCCCTGATTTTATTAAAGATGTGCGGCAAAAGACGCTGGATCTTGAAACGCCAAATATTTTTAATCTTCTTGGGATTGGTCGCATCGGGATAGAGCTTTTTGATAACAGCCGAGATACCGCCCTCAACACTTTCCCCATTCAAGCCCAAGAGCGCATCGGCCGCTTGAGCTTGAAACAAAGTTAGAGAAAATGGGCTCGTACCGGTTTTGGGCCAAGGTCGGCCTTTTTGCTTTTTCTCAACCGACTTAACCGCTTGACTCCGACTTTGCAGAAAAATGTTAACTGCCGCCTCAACTTGGTCAAGTCGGCCTTGAGGGAATCTGCCGTCCAAATCTTTGTAAAACTGATCCAGATGGCATAGCAAAACAAACTCCATCTTAGACAGCCGACCGGCTTGCTTGATCTTGTGCACCATCCTTTGAGCGTCGGTATCTGAAAGTTTGCCGACGGGAATCGCAGTTTGGTCATCCAACCCTAAAACGGCTTTCATAAACCGGCCTTGGCTGCTGGTTAAACAGCACTCCCGCAACTGCTGCATTGAAGCCATGGTTTTCACCTCCTTCCTATTAAAAAATTAAAGAACAAGAATGAAAGAACAAGATTGTCTATAACATAACAACCGCCCAGCCCTGCTGTCAATTGAATCTCGCGTGGTGCGGGATAATTCGCGCAAATTAAAAGCCCCGTCAGAGATTATCTCTTCTGGGGCTTGGGCTCTCTCTTTTTTGAGAAAGTCTGTCGCTTCGCTCTTCTGCCTTGGGATTTTCAACCCTTACGGCTCGCTCAATTCTGATGGTACCTTCGGGCTTAGTGGCTCGCTCGCTCATCTTGGGATTTTCGTGCTCTGCGGCTCGCTCCTGATTCATGGGATTTTCTTCAATGGTGGCCCGCTCCACTCTAATGGGATTTTCCGACCCCCCTGGCTCGCTCCCGTCGGGTGGTATTTTCGCGGGCGATGGCTCGCTCTTCCCTCTTGGGATTTTCTCTGACGGCGGCTCGCTCACTCCTCTTGGGATTTTCGAAACATATGGCTCGCTCCTGACTCATGGGGTTTTCTTCAAAGGTGGCCCACTCTACTACCCTGGGATTTTCTTGCTGAACGGCTCGCTCCGCAACTTTGGGATTTTTGGGGTTCACGGCTCGCTCTTAACCCATGGAATTTTCAGCTTGTATGGCTCGCTTGGGGTACCTGGGATTTTCAAGCCCTTTGGCTCGCTCCGCAACTTTGGGATTTTTGGGGTTCACGGCTCGCTCCGCATTTTTGGGATTTTCCACACACGGGGCTCGCTCCTCTACTTTGGGATTCTCCTAATCTCCAGCTCGCTCCCATCTCTTGGGATCTTCAGAGAGAATGGCTCGCTCTTCATGAATGGGACTTTCGTTCATAACGACTCGCTCAGTTACCTTGGGATTTTCCATCCTCTCGACTCGTTCCCTCCTTTTTGGGTTTTCAGATCTTATAGCTCGCTCTCGTCTTTTGGGATTTTCTGAACAGACGGCTCACTCCTGCCCCTTGGGATTTTCGTCTCGCACGGCTCGCTCAACTCTCCTGGGATTTTCAGAACCCACGGCTCGCTCTTCGTTGCTGGGATTTTCTTGGTGAATGACTCGCTCAATTCTGAT
>CAZGLK010000041.1:0-6807 GCA_964526375.1 uncultured Candidatus Saccharibacteria bacterium
ATTTTTTTTGGCTCTTCTAGCCGCGGCTCGCTGGCCCGGGCCAGCGTGGCTATGGCTTTTGACGGCTCTGGCGAGGCCGGTTTGGGCATGGAGGAGATGGAGTTGATGCGGGAGGTGGACCGCAGTGGCGAGAACGGCTACTGGCTTAACAACCGGCGGGTGCGTCTGGCAGATTTAGAAAGTTTTTTGGCCAAGTCGGGCATTGGCGGGAGTTCTTTTAGGGTGCTGTCGCAGGGTATGTCGGACAGATTTTTAAACTTGTCGCCCGAAGAGTTTAGGGCTTTTGTGGAGGAAGCCGCCGGCGTAAAAGATTTCCAGGATAAAAAACACTCGGCGGTTTTAAAAATAAAAAACACCGAAGATAATTTAGGGCGCGTGGAGGGAATATTGGCTGAACTTGAGCCTCAACTTAAACTTTTAAAGCGCGAACGCGAGCGCTTGTCTAAAAAAGAAGAATACGGCCAGGAGCTAAAGTCGCTGTCCCGGCAATACTTTGGTTCAAAATATCACGCCATGCTGGCGGCGGAGCGAAAGCTGGAAGAAAAGCGGCGCGATTTGAAAACACAGCTTAAGCCGTTAGGCGAGGCGGTGGCCGGATTACGCCGGGAGCTGTTTTCGTTTGACAAAAAAACCGCCGAGCAGGCGGAGCTGGCCAAACTGGCGGCCGAGATCAGAAATTTGGAAGCCGAGGATAATCGCTTAATGAAAGAAACTATTGCCGAGGAGGGCAAAATTGACTTGGAAAAAGAGCGAGAAAAACAGCGCCTGCCGGTTAGTGTGGAATATTTGAAAGAAAAAATCAGCGGTTGGGTGGGTAAATTGAATGTGGACTTTAAGAGGCTGGACGCCAATCAGCTGCGGCAATTGCTGGCTGAGCTTTACGCCGGTCTTAAAGCTCTTTTGGAAACCATTGAAAAGGGCGTGGCGGCGCCGGATCATGTCCAAAAACTCGCCTTGTTGCAGGATGGCTTGCATAAGCTTTTAACGCGGCACAACATGGTTAAACAACAGTCGGAGGAATTGCGTTTGGCCCGCGCGGGCATGGAAAAGTTTATACTGGAAGAGCGACTGGTAACATTGGCCAAAGAAAAGTCTTACCGCGAAAAAGAGGCCGAGTTGGTTGTACTGGAGGGCGCGTCGCGCCAGCTGGAACTGGAGGAGGAGAAACTAAAACTGCATCAGCAAAAATTTCACCAGGATCTTGCGGCTGTGGGCGGTATCACTTTGGCAGATGTATTGGATAACCAGGCGGATCAAGCCGGCCGGCCAGTTTTGGCCTTGGCGGCGGCCAATAAATCTGCCGATTTGGCGGCGTTGGAAGAGCGTATTTGGAAACTAAAACGGCGCATGGATGAGATTGGGTTGATTGACGAGAAAGTCGCGAAAGATTACGAAGCCGTTAACGAGCGCTTTGAGTTTTTGTCGCGCGAGGCCGGTGATCTTAAGGCCAGCTTGGGTTCGCTCCAGCATTTGATTAAAGATTTGGATAAACAGATAAACGGTTGTTACCGCACTACTTTGGCAGATATGAGCCGGGCGTTCGGGGATTATTTTAGACTGATTTTTGGAGGAGGCAAAGCTTCTCTTTCGGAATCAGGAATTAGGAATCAGGAATTAGGAGATGAGGACGGAGAGGGAGAATCGGGAGGTGTTGAGATTAAACTGGAATTGCCGGGCAAAAAAGTAAAAAGCTTAAACACCTTGTCGGGTGGCGAAAGAACTTTAACTTCCATCGCGCTTCTGTTTGCTTTGGTAAGCATCCGCCAGCCGCCGCTTTTGGTGTTAGACGAAATAGACGCCGCTTTGGATGAAACCAACACCCAAAAATTTATTCGCCTGCTTAAAGACCTTTCCCGCCAAACCCAGTTTGTGGTTATTACCCACAACCGCGAAACCATGCGCGGCGCCGACGCTCTTTATGGCGTTTCCATGAAAGACGGCATTTCACATCTGCTGTCGCTTAGGTTGCAATCTGTTTAGAATTTTTTTAAAACAGGTATATTTAAAACAAGAGATAGTTCTTTAAACAGAGGAGGTGATTTCTCATGGGTTTACGCTGTTGGTTGTTTGGCCATAAGGTCACAGGCCGAATTGTTAAAGAAGGTTATTCGACTTCCTACGGAGAGCTTGTGGATGGTTGGAGATATTATTGTGCTTGTTGTTCAACAACGGACGAGTATCCGAATAGGAACAATGTTTTCCGGAGAAGTTGTATCCTGCTTTGGTTCCGCAGATGGCGAAACCAAAGGCGTTTCCTCAGTTATCAAAGAAAGTAGTCGGTCGTTAAATAATAAACCCCCACCTTTTTGGAAAACTCTAAAAAGGTGCGGGATAAATCAAACAGCTTGACCAGCTGTTTTTGTTTTTCGGGGAGACAAGGTTTCTATTTCCCGCGATCGCTGGATTTGGTAACCAAGATCAACCGATGAGAATTTGAGGTGGGCGTGTTTCCACAATTTGACGCGGTTGTCGGGTGGGTATAGTGTAGATTCATGAGAGTAACAAAGTGCGATTTGTGCAAAAAATCTATCAAAGGCGAGGCGGTCAATGTTGGAGTCGGTTTTTATCGTAGGGCCGAATTATGTATCAGTTGCGGCAAGCCCGTTTTGGATTTTCTGAATCGGCACAAACTTTCCATGCCAGAGGATTCTGTCGGCAAGATAAAATCTTTTATAAAAAGAGAAAGAACCGCGCGCGTTTGACCCTGTAGATATTATCTGATAGAATGTTTAGGCTGGTGGCTATTAGCTAAAAGCTATTAGCTTTTTTTGTATGTTAGTAATCCGTTTACAACGAGTTGGCAAGAAGCATCAGGCTTCGTTTAGAATTGTTTTGCAAGACAGCCGTTGGAAACCCAAGGGCAAGAGTTTGGAACTCTTGGGGTTTTATAATCCCCGCACCAAAGAAAAGCAGATTCAAGAGGAACGAGTTAAGTTCTGGATTGAGCGCGGCGCTCAACCGTCAGCCACTTTGCACAATATATTTGTGGATCTGGGCATTCTGCCCGGGCCCAAAGTAAAAGCCGGAGGTTCTAAAAAGGGCAAGGACGCAGCCAAGAAAGAGAGCGAAGCAAAACCCGCCGAGGCAGTAGCGGATTTTGTCTCACCGAAGTCGGACTTCGTCCAGCCGAAGGCGGAAGAGATCGCTCCGATAGAAGAGGAAGAAAAGGCAGAAGAAAAGGAAGTGGAAAAAGAGACACCTGAAGCTGTTCCAAGCTAAGCTTACCACAGCGTCTAGAATGTGGTAAGCTTAGCTTGGGAATGATAGAGTTCTTTGAAAATAGGTTCTTGTTCTTTATTCTTATAAAATCTAAGGAGGTGAGAGTGATGTTAGAAAGGTCTTTTCTTAAATTCATCGTCCAAGTGTTGATGGCCGAGTTTTTGGCGATCTTGACTGTACTTATGTGTTTTAGAGGCGATTTGTCGAAGGAGCTAGGTCCCTGGCTGACGACTATTGTTCCGGTCGGCTATCTTACAGGAATGATGGCTATACTTGGAAACTTTGGTCGCAATGTTAATAGGAGGTGAGATTTACCGAGACCGAGGTCAGAACAATTTGACCTCGGTTTTTATTCTTGTTACAATGCATTTGATTCGTAACCGAAAGTTGCGATTCGCGCGTTCATATCTACAATCGTATGCCGATCATAAGCATTAAACTGCCTGCGGAGAATTTTATGAGAATCAGAAAGCAGGCCCATAAAGAAGGGTTTAAGAATCCAACCGATTGGACCAGGTTTTTGATTGAGAAGAATTTATTTCTTGAAGAATCTCCTCATTTAAAGCCATCGGAGATTATTACTCAAATGGAAAAAACCGGTCTATACCGAGATGGGTTCTTAAAAGATCTAAAAAAATCGCTGGAATATGCTGATAAGACCTCTTAACGGAAAAATTGAAAGGTGGTTAAAAAGATTTAACCTTGCCGATAAATTCGCCAAACAGAAAATTATTTTTGAGTCCAATATCTTGCATCCAGGTTTGAACGTGGAAAAGTTAGAGCCCAAGAACATTGGGCTCTACTCTTTTAGGGTTGATAAAAAGTACAGAGCGATTTTTAGAATCAGAGATGGTTCGGCCGAGATCATTCATATCACTAAACATTATGAAAAGTGAAGCCCCGCCGACAGGAGTCGGCGGTTCCTACCATGCCTAAGGGCGGAGCGGAACCCCGCACCGAAAGCCGATTCCTTGAACCATTCATCCGCCAACCCAGCAACTTAACCAGTTAAATTACTGGGCAGGCAGGAGCTGGCGGTTTTCTGGTGCGTTGGGTAATTCGTTTATTTGACTCCTATTTTTTGTTTTGCTACAATGCATTTGATTCGTAACCGAAAGCTAAATTCGTATATTCGTAGGAAGCTTTCGGAGGTTTAATTCGTAACCGAAAACTGTGATTCGTATATTCGTTCCCAGTTTTCGGAGAAAAGGTCGTTATTTTGAAAAGATTGTTGCTCTTGATGATACTAGCCAGCTAGCCAACGCAAGAAAAGCTAGCGTAGCTATTATCTGATGCAAAGAGCAGAATAGAAGCAATGGCTAAGAATGCCGATCAGGAGTTCGTGGAGTTTGTGGTCAAGTCGTTGGTGAATGTACCCGACGAGGTTTCCAGCACACGAACCGTAGACGAGATGGGGGTGTTGATAACCCTTAAGGTTAACCCCCAAGACATGGGCGTGATCATTGGCAAGCAGGGAGCCACGGCTCGGGCTTTAAGAACATTACTGCGGGTGGTTGGCGCAAAAAACAACGCTCGCGTTAACTTAAAGATTGAAGAGCCGGCTGGCAGTGAGCGCGCCCCCCGACCCGAAAGAACGCAGTCGGTGGACGATGTGGTTGATAATCTGAAGTTGTAGGAGTTAATTCGCTTTTTCACATGACCTCCGTATCACTGCGGGGGTTTTGTGTTTTGGCGGCGGTTTGTTATATTAAAAGCACGAAAATAACATCGTTAAACGTTAATCGGCAACGAAACCCGTATCGTTGAGAGTAAGACGTCTGACGTAACCGCTAGACGAAGTGGGCATCGTAACCCTTCAACGTTAAACGCAGTGGATTCTGTTTCGAATTTCGGATTTTTTATCTGATATGTCCAAACTGATAATAAACGGCGGAAAACCTCTGGCGGGGAAAGTAAACATCAGCGGCTCCAAAAACGCCGCTGTGGCTTTAATTGCGGCCTCGGTGTTGGCGCAAGAGACTCGTCTATCCAATGTTCCTAGAATCAAAGATGTCCAAACCATGCTGGAAATTATTGCCTATTTGGGCGGGAGTTATAACTGGTTGGGGGAGCATGAGTTGATTATCAGCACAGAGAAGTTGGCTAGCCGGCCTCTGCCCGACTTGGCGCGAAAGTTGAGAGCCTCGGTTCTTTTTGCCGGGCCCATGCTGGCTCGTTTTGGCCGCATGGAGATGCCTTACCCCGGCGGTGATTTGATTGGCGGGCGTTCTTTGAGCACGCATCTTAACGGCTTTAGAAAGCTGGGCCTAAAAGTGGACGAAGGTGATAATTTGTCTCTTCGCGCTGGCGAAGTCGGCAGTAATATAGTGGTGTTGGAGGAGCCATCGGTTACGGCCACCGAGAATATTTTAATGTTGGCGGCCGGTTTGGATCGCCCCGTGGAAATTCATTTGGCCGCGGCCGAACCGCATGTTCAAAACTTGTGCGAGTTTTTAACGGTCGGAGGAGTAACCATCCAAGGTCTAGGAACGCCCATGTTAAAAATCGGCGGCCGAAAATTGCCTCTGGATAAAATTGATCAGACCGTGATTCCCGACGAACTAGAAGTAAGCGCTTTTGCGGTTTTGGCGGCGGTAACCCGAAGCCGACTGGAATTGTCGCCGGTAGATTATAATTTTTTAGACGCGGTGCTGTTGCAGCTGGAAAAGATGAATGTAAATTTTGAATCAGGGGATGGGGTTTTAAGGATAATGCCGCCGCTGTCGCTGTATCGCCCGCAGCGCATACAGTCGGGGTTGTACCCTAAACTGGTTTCCGACCATCTGCCGCCTTTTGCGGTTCTGGCCACGCAGGCTGAAGGTGCCAGTTTAGTGCATGAGTGGTTGTATGAATCGCGTCAAAATTATCTTAGGGAGTTAATTAAAATGGGTGCCAACGCCCAAATTTTGGATCCGCATCGGGCTCTAATTGTCGGCCCCACATCGCTTTATGGCAAGGAGGTGGCCAGCTACGACATCCGTTCGGGCATGAGCATGGTGGTGGCGGCGCTGGCGGCTCGGGGACGGACGGTAATATCTGGGGTGGAGCATATAGACCGGGGTTACGAGAAACTGGAGGAGAGGTTGAGAGGGATCGGGGCGGAGATAGTTAGGATTGAATAATTTCCAATTCCTAATTCCTAATTTCTAATAAAATTACCAAATGTCTAAAAACAAATTAAACATTTAATCATTAGAAATTTTATTGGGTATTAGTAATTAGAAATTAGATATTTTAAGGATGCGTTTTGATATTGTGACAATCTTCCCCAAAATCTTTGATTCCTATTTCAGCGAGTCTATTTTGGCGCGGGCGCAAAAGAAAAAACTGATCCAAGTTAAGGTCCACAATCTGCGGGATTATACCACCGACAAGCATCGCAGTGTGGATGATTCGCCTTACGGCGGCGGGCCGGGGATGGTATTACGCGCCGATATAATCGCGACTGCGGTCGCAAAAGTCAAAAGTCCCCACTTCGCCAAGGCTATGCGGGGCAAGCAAAAATCAAGAGTAAAGAGTAAAGTAATTCTTTTTTCACCGGCGGGGAAGAGGTTTACCCAGAAGGAGGCCCAGAGGTTGTCAAAATAT
>CAZGLK010000042.1:0-6754 GCA_964526375.1 uncultured Candidatus Saccharibacteria bacterium
ATCAGAATTGAGCGAGTCATTCACCAAGAAAATCCCAGCAACGAAGAGCGAGCCGATGTCCAGGAAAATCCCAATCCGCCGGAGCGTCCAGAACCGTTTCAAAAAAGGAACGGTTCTTTTTTATCCTAAGCTTGGGACAAAACTACCTTGACACAGCAAAGAACAAAGGTGTATTCTGAAGGCAGTTCTTAAAAATAGGACTTACGCACCTTAGTTCCTCCCCTAGCATAGGGGAGGTTAGGAGGGGTAGGCTGTGCCATACAACAAAAGCATCTCTTTGCGCGTCTACCACCCCCACCCCTCCTATTCTAGGAGGGGAAAGGATTAAAGGGGTAAGTCCAAAAAAAAACTAGAAGGGAGCTGTTGAAGGAGAAAAAACCCATGAAAAACAAGCGAGCCGAGACGCCAGAAAAACCCAATAGTTAGGAGCGAGCCGCGCATCCTGAAAATTCCAAGGATATGGAGCGAGCTGGAGATTAGGAGAATCCCAAAGTAGAGGAGCAAGCCGTGATTCTCGAAAATCCCAAAGGAGGTGAGCGAGCCAACCACCATGAAAATCCCATCCAAAGGGAGCGAGCTATAAAGTCTGAAAATCCCAAGAGATGAGAGCGAGCCGTAGCAGCCGAAAATCCCAGTGAGGGTGAGCGAGTCCTAAATCGGGAAAATCCCATGCGTCGCGAGCGAGCCATCAATCAAGACAACCCCAGAATGTCGGAGCGGGCCGTCAAGCAGGAAGATCTCAAGGAAAATGAGCGAGCCGTCGAGGAGGAATAACCCATTACAAAAGAGCGCCCAGAACCGTTTCAAAAAAGGAACGGTTCTTTTTTATCCCGTTAGGAATAATATCGGTCTTGGCCGAGGCATTGACGCACTAATAGGCGATATGCTAACCTCGTAAAAATGGTTCTTTCTTCTCGCAGATTGTCCCACCACTACAACATTTCACATCACAGGAGGCAGTTATGACGGAGGCACAGAGTGATTTACGAGTGACTGATATAGCCATCAGTCAGATTCAGTCTAACCCCTTTCAGGCGCGGCAGATGTTTGATGAGCTTGCTCTCAAAGAGCTGGCCGCATCCATAAAAGAAAAAGGGGTGCTCCAGCCGGTAATTGTGCGGCCCAAGGATGACGGCTTTGAGCTAATCGCCGGGGAGCGGCGAGTCAGAGCTTGCCGGCTGGTTGCCCGGGAGACTGTTCCGGCTATCATCGTGGATGTTCCGGAACAGGAAGCGGTGGAGATGGCCTTTATTGAGAATCTCCAAAGGGCGGATCTTACCCCTCTGGAAGAAGCCCGGGCCCTGGCCGGCTTGACCGATCGCTATCACGGCAACCGCAGCCGCACGGCCGAAGCCGTGGGCAAGTCGCTGGGTTACGTTAACGATCGCTTGGCCTTGCTGAACCTGACCGAGCCAGTTCAGCGCCTGGTGGATAACAACCAATTGAATCTGGCCCAAGCCAAGGTTCTTTTGGATATCCCCAACCCGCAAGACCAGGTTCGCTCGGCTCACTTGGCTGTGAGGCGCAATCTCACGGTCAATCAGGTGAAGGGCATGACCCAGGCGGTTCGCCGAAAGCCGGTTAGCGAGAAGCGCGCGCCCAGTTTTCCAAGCTTCACCGCCGCAATAATCCGCTTCTATGAACTGGTGGATTCGCTGGAGGTTGAGGGTTTTGACCAAGACCAGCGCCAGACGGTTGAGAAGCAAATTTTTATATTGTTGGAGGTTCTCTACAGAGTCTCGGCTAAACTCAAGGGAGGAGAGGAAGTACCCGGTGCCGCTTCGGCTACAGCGGTGAGCTAAAAAAATCCCCGCGCCTGTTGCAGGTGAGGGGATATCATGAAGGTGAAGTCGTATTACGGCTTCACCTTTTTTAAATTTTTTCCAGCTGTTCCAGCTGTTCCAGACCTTGCCGGAGCAGTGTTTTGGCCTGCTCCAACTGGGCTTGGTCTGCTAGCAGACGGGCCTCCAGCGGGGCCAGGCGCTGGAGATCGTTTATAATCGCCCGCAGTGTTGGTGAGAGCCTGCTTTCTTCGCCGAATAGGCAAACCAACTGCTCTAATGTGCTGATCTTATAGTCAAAGGGGCGGCCTTTGGTCGATTCCACTGGCACCGCCGGCGCTGGTGGGGCTGGAGGTGGGAGTTCTCTCGGTTCAGCAGGTGGCTCCTCTGCGGCCGCCACTTCTGGCGTAACAGTTCTGCCGTTGTCGCTAGCCGCACTTGCCGTGGCCAAAACCGGCCGGCGTTGATACATGTTGGGCGCTGGTCCAACCACGCCCTCTTTTTCCAAAAGCATAAGCAGGCCCTGGGCTGTCTTGCCTCCAATCTTAAGTCCGCTCTCCAGTAGATTACCGGAAGCAAAGCCATTGGCCAAAATCAGCTCACGAGCTTGGGGCAAGAGTTCGGCTAGAGGGCGGGTTTGGCGTCCTCTGTGGCTAGGCCCGGTAGAACCGCTGGCTTCTCTTCGCTTTTGGTAAAAGTCGGAACTGCAGGTTGAGCAGAGCTTGCGGCTTTTAACAAAGACGGGCCGCTTGTGGCACTCTATACACAAATCATCTCCAATTTTCTCTGTCCCGGCTGCGATTTTATCGGGCCTTGGGACCGTGATGGTTGTACCCATATTTTCACCTCCAGCGGGCGATGTTTCTTCTTGTTCTTGGTTTATTGACTGGTCAATTGCCTGATCATTGGTGGATAGCGTTTCCGGAGCGTAGGTCTTGAACGTACAGCTCAAGCATAGACCGTATTCGGGGTAGCGCACCGGTTTGGCGCAACAGTCCGAGCAAATCCGGCTGGGTGCGTCGCAGTTGCCGCAGGCCGGCCCCTGCATAGAGCGGCAGGTCACTACGCCAATGGCTCTTTTCACCAAAGGACAACTCACTTGGGTGTCGCTGGGGAAATTAGGAATCTCTTGTCTGGCCGCGCTGGCCAATTCTTTTTCCAGGCAGTCCTCGCACAGATCAATTTCCGCAAAAGCCAGAAAGTTAACATGGCAATGTTGGCATAACCGCGAGGGAGCGGCACAGCCAAAGCATTCCGGCTTGCCCTGGAGATTAAGACATTGGTTGGTGGAGATGTCTTGGCCGACTATTTGGCAAAAAACATTTTCCTGCCGTACTTGGCTGATTAGATTCTTTTGAGCCCGCTTTATTTCAGCCGGAGACGGTGGGGTTGTCCTGTTGCGGCGGGCCACCAGGGTCAAGACTGTTCCTGTGCCGCCTTTCCAGGCCGGCTGACCGGCCGTCAATATGTCTTTGGGCTGGGGCGGATCGGGGTTAAGCTTTTCCAAGATGTCCCACTTGAACCCCGCTAGATTATCTTTGCCCCGCAAGGCCCGGGCCAACCGTTTGTGCGGCAAGCCCAATTCTGCGGCTATCAGCTCCAGGCGCGTGCGAGGACGGTGGGCCACTATCCACTTCTTCAGCCGTTCCATAACCTCTTGAGCACTGGGTGGCTGGAATACCAGCTGGGCCGTTCTTATTTTAGCCATACCCATTCCTTTCTAGTCTAGACAAGAGATTTTTGTTTTTTGTTTTAGCCGAGATGTTAACAAATATTATGCGATCGCATGGTAAGTGTTAACATTGACATCTAGCAGATAAGCAGATAACTGAAATTTTTAAAAGAAAAGAACATTTTTAATAGCTTATCATAGCCACTCTTGACAGGTCAAGCCTAAGGGATATAGACTATTTGGCAGATAGTTCTTTCTATTTTTGGCAAGTTTGAACCTTGCCAGCTCGTAACCAATCACATCACACAACCAACCAAAAGAAGGAGTTATTTATGCCTAGCAAGATGGTTGCCGATAAGGCGGAGGTAATGGGCCCCCACACTGATTTAGAGGATTTAGGGGGTCTCGATGATATTGAAGAGACTTTGGGACGCAGTCCCTTGGCTACCGAACAGCTGGCCGAGCGCTCGCCGCTGGTGATTCTGGCTGATGCGGCCATGGCTTTGGAAAAAGTCAGGGTGGCCGCTCAAGTGAGGCAGACCCATTTGGCCAAAAGGGGCAAGACCTGCCCCGATACCAAGGAGCTCCTGATTCGTTTGCAGCCCTTGGAGAAATGGGCCGATGATCGCTTGACGACTTTGCTGAATGCCCACCCGGCTTCGGGCTGGTTCATGGGCGTTAAGGGAGCTCGAGGCGAAGTCATTGGCAAAGTGCTGGGTCACATTGAAGCCTTTGGCCGATTTTACGAAGAAGGGGATCCCATGATCCCGTCTCATGTAAACCGCCCGGCTGTTACGATAGCCGACAAGCCCATGATCTGGGTGGAGGCCATTGAACGGTTTACCACGCCCAGCAAGCTGTGCAAGTATGCCGGCCTGATTCCGGGCCAAAAGCGCGTTGCCGGCCAAAAGCTGGGTTTTAACATTGAGCTTCGCACTATGTTGTGGCGCCTGGGCGGCCAGATGATCAAAGCCACGGGCAAGTACTACGAGATTTACTGTGGCTACAAGGAGCGCAAGCAGGCCGAGTACAGAAACGCGGGCATTAAGATTCTGCCCACGCCCATGGGCCGTTACTGCATCGTCTGCGAAAAAGAAGTGGCTGTTAAAAAGGCCATCTTCTGCCCCGAGTGTGGTGAAAAGCTGGCTCTTAAGAACGAGCCGGAGGGGGTGGTCTGGGAGGGCCATTTGCACATGATGTGCCAACGGCGCATGATCAAGCTGTTCCTATCGCACTTCTGGGCGATCTATCGAGAGGTCATGCAGCTACCTACTCGCCAGCCTTACGCCATTGAGCACCTCGGCCATTCCACCATAATCTCGCCCTGGGATATGGTGGAGAGATAGGAGCACTGGTTCAGCCATCGGCAATGAAAATCCCAATAAGTCAGAGCGAGTCCCGTTAGTCCTCTAGAGGCGGACTAACGGGGCAAGCCATCAATCGGGAAAACCCCCATGAGAGATGAGCGAGCCGTTTTTCTCGAAAATCCCAAAGGAGGTGAGCGAATCAACGATTGTCTCAATCTCAAAGAGAGAGACGATTCCAAGCCCCGAAGGTTAATCACCGGCGGGGCTTTTTATTCTCCTTCGCTGAATACCCCGCACCGAAGGCTGATCACCCACGGGCACAACCCCATAGAGCAACTTGCCAAAGTTACTCTATGGGGTTGACAAAACATAGTCCTTACCTTATGCTAGACCTTAAATAGTTCTTCAAAAATTTTAATACAAAATTATAGAAAGGGACTGGACATGGAAATGGTAAAAGACTGGGCTGAAAAATGCGGCCTTTTTCTGTCGGCCCTCGTGGGCGGCACTATCTTTCTGGCCGTCTATCCGTTGTGGTTTTTGTTTTCTGCGCTTGTGAATCGTGTTGGTCTTGACGGAGTAAGAATGGCGAACGGCAAACTGCAGGTGGCGGTTGTGTTTTATAGGCAGCCTGTCACAAAAAGAGAGGTGGTTTTTGTGGCCACGATTCACCTTGCTGAAGTGGGGTATTTTAAGGAACTTGAAAAGTTAATTGATCCTTTGGAAGCGGGCGGCTACAAGGTTCTTTTTGAAATGATAAAAAAGATTGACCAGGAGGAACAAGAAAGCTTAACCGAAGAAGAGCAAAAGATTCTCGCTGAATTTGAATCAATCCGTAAGTTCGCGCAAAAAATAGGCGAAATTTTATCTCTTCAACACCAACGTGATGGGTTGAATTATTCTGATTCCTGGGTAAATACCGATATGAGCAGGCGTGAGCTCGTAAAATGGTTTTTGGGGCGCAAGATTCACCTGGTAAAAAGAGAGCGTGAAGACATGGATGAGTTTTTTGATGACGATGAGAGTCATCGGCTTATAGTGCGGTACGTTATCGTAAAGCTTTTTAACCAGATCATGCCAATTTCATTAATAGGCTATCTGGCAGGTTTGCTTTTTGAGAGAGGCAGGAGAGCCAGGGAGGTGATCTTGGAGCATCGCAACAAAATAGGATTTAACGGTATTGCCGAGAATATCGCTTGCGGCAATGTCGTAACAATCTGGGGTGCGGCTCATTTGCGCGGTATCGGAAGACGCATTAAGAAAGTTGGTTTCAGAGAATATAAGAGAGAGTGGTTCACCGCCTATCACCAGCCCAAATTTTCTTTGTTTGACCTAATCAAGGAGTTAATAAGAATTAGGGAGAAGAAGTCTGCGGAAAAAGAATCTCCCGAGGACAAAAATGGTTCAGCAGTCCAAATTACCCCCGCGCTGTAACATAGGGCGGGGTTTTTGTTAGGATGTAATGCTTGACCCCGTAGCAGTGCTGATGTATCCTAAAGGCAGTTCTTAAAAAACTAGAAGGGAGCCCTTGAATGGGAAAAGCCCATAAAAAACAAGTGAGCCGAGACGCCAGAAAAACCCAATAGTTAGGAGCGAGCCGCGAAAAATGAGGAATCTAACAAGGAAGAGCGAGCTGGAGATTAGGAGAATCCCAAAGTAGAGGAGCGAGCCGTTGGGCATGAAAATCCCACCGACGTAGAGCGAGTCAGAGGATGGGAAAATCCCATACTTTTCGAGCGAGTCGTGCTTGTGGAAAATCCCAAAAGAGCCGAGCGAGCTATTAAGGCCGAAAATACCAAAGGTGAAGAGCGAGCCATTAGATATGAAAATCCCGATGCAGTGGAGTGGGCCGCGTAATGATAAACCCAACGATCTAGAGCGAGCCGCACCTCCTGGAAATCCCAAAAATCGCGAGTGAGCCGCCAAGCCCGAAGATACCATCAGAATTGAGCGAGTCATTCACCAAGAAAATCCCAGCAACGAAGAGCGAGCCG
>CAZGLK010000043.1:0-6418 GCA_964526375.1 uncultured Candidatus Saccharibacteria bacterium
TCTTTGCACGTCTACCACCCCCACCCCTCCTATTCTAGGAGGGGAAAGGATTAAATGGGTAAGTCCTAATTATTTATTGTTAACAATCCGACGACGATCGTAGGGGAGTTGTTAACAATAGAGATCTCCGCCCCTTGACTCGTTTCACAAGGCCAGGGTTGCCCTGAAGGATTTGAAGGGCGACAAGCTCTGTAGAGCTATTTCGTGATTCTACGGAGCAAGCTCGGGGCGGGGTATTACAGGCGGCAGAATAAAAAAGCCCGTGCGGTTTTTTGCGCGGGCTTTTGCTAGGTGGGTCATTGGTTGTGCCGTTGACGCGCGCTTGACAAATATATTATAGTTATACTACACTTAACCTAGAAGGATATTCTTTCGGCTGGTCCGGCAGTTACCGGAAGAAGTACATTACAAAAGAAGGAGGAAACGTCCAATGGACACACCCTTGCTCAAGCGCGCCTATAATCTCGGGCTCAAGGCGGTGCCTAATTTCACGGCTCTGTCCGAGGAGCAGATCTGCTACTTTGAAGCTCATCTGGACGAGCTTCAAACGGCAATCAGTCGAGGTTTTATCGTACCTGAAGTTGTAGAGCCCACAGGGAAGTTCAACTTGCTCGTAGACCTCGGCATCATAACTGTGCCTGATGATTACGTGCATGAAAGCAGGCTCGCCTCGTTCGGTAAAAAGAACCGTAAAAAGTTCTATTACTACAACGACAACATCACCGACAAAAACTTCCCGAACCCGACCCGGGTCCTGAAGCCGGGTGACAAGCTCTGCATTCGCGGGTTCAAGCAAATTGTCGGCGGAAGCACCACTTCGGAGGAACGCATAGCGTTTCTCGCCAGGCAAAAGGCGGTTTACACAGGTGCCCAAGGCGCCTCGCTCGTCTGGGAGCAGAAACGTGACCAGCTACCGAGAGGCTATTGGTACAGCTCCTTCGACGAAAAGGAGCGTCGCTGGGAAGATGCCGATGCCAACCACGAGGTGCCGGGCGTGCTCGCCTGTTCGGATGGCGGCTTCTTCTTCAGCCTCGGCGACTTCGAGAGTGTCCGGTACGGCAGCAGCGCTTTCCTCTGCTTCTGCGACTTGCCTGATGAAGCGAAGGCGTAGGCGGGCGTCGAGTAATCCTTGGGAAGTCTGACTTCCCTTGGGCGCTCATCAGTCGGTTCCTTCGGTTTTAGATCCTTTGACCCCTTATTGCATAAGCAGTCTGGGGTCATTTTTTTATCTATAATCTTCTGAACAAAAAATAAGGGCTCATGCTTTTGGCATGGCTCTTGGCGAGCGTCTATTAGCCGAGTTTGACACGCAGAGTCAATCTGGTAATGTAGTATTACCATGAAAAAGACCCTTATGGGGTTTCGTCCCTGTCGGGGGCTTTTTCTTTTTATCTCCTAAGGCGCAGTTTTATCTGATCTAGGTAACCTTGAATTACGAAACGACAATTTGTCATCCTGACCCCGACATCAGTCGGGGGAAGAATCTCTGGCGAATGCCGGCAACTGCCCACATTCGTGGGAGATTCTTCGTTCGCTTCGCTCCCTTCAGAATGACGGATTGAGGAGTTTCGTAATTCACAGTAATTTGGGTCATTCGGATGTGATTTGGGTTGTTTGGGTCGCGCTATTGTTGATACAAAATCGGCAGCAGGCTTTGGCCGTCCATGTCGGCGGGGACGGGAATGCCCATCAAATCCAGAACGGTCGCGGCCACATCGGGCAAGAGTCCTTTGATTTCCAGAGGTGCAATACCGGGGGATGTTTTTTTGACGGCATTGGTAAGCAAATAAAAGGGCACGGGGTTGAGCGTGTGCTCGGTGTAGGGTTCGCCGCTTGAGAGGTTTATCATCTGCTCGGCATTGCCGTGATCGGCCGTAATAACAAACGCGCCGTTTACTTCCAAAACTGCCGTTGCGATTTGGCCAATAACTCCGTCTATAACTTCCACTCCCTTTTTAACGGCTTCAAAATTGCCGGTGTGCCCCAGCATGTCGGCGTTGGCGAGATTGGCTAGCAGAAAGTCGTATTGACCGCCTTTTATGGCTTCAATCAGCGCTTCGCCTATTTCTTGGGCTCTCATTTGGGGGGTTTCTTCAAAATGGACGGTTGGCTGTGAGGGAATTAATTTTCTTTCTTCTGATTGGATTGGTTCTTCCTGGCCGCCGTTAAAAAAATAAGTCACATGCGCGTACTTTTCCGTCTCGGCAACCTTGAATTGTTTTTTGTCGTTGGCGGAAATTATCCGCGACAGAGTATATTTTAATTCCGGCGGCGGGAAGATGACTTCGACATAAGGGGACAGGCTGGCTTCGTAGGGTATTAAGCTGGCATAAAAAATGTTTTTTGTTTGGCGCCGCGCAAATTCCTTAAAGTCGGGTCTCGCTAGCGCTCGGGTGAGCTGGCGGGCGCGGTCCTCGCGGATGTTAAAAAATATTACCGCGTCATTGTTTTTAACCAAACCCTGCGGCTCGTTTTTTTGGTCCACCAGAATCAGCGGCTCTATGTGGTTGTCATTGATGTTTTGACCGTATTGTTTTTTTAGGGCGGCGGTAAAGTCACTGGTTGGCTCACCCGCGCCCTCTGTAATAAGGCGGTAGGCCTTTTCAATTCTGTCCCAATGGTTGTCGCGATCCATGCCGTAAAAACGGCCGATGCAGCTGGCTATTTTTCCAACTCCGATCCAGTCCAGTTTGGCCTGCAGATTTTGCAAAAGCGTAGCCGCTTCTTTGGGCGGGCTGTCTTGGCCGTCGGTAAAAAGATGCAGCCAGACCTGGCCGATGTTTTCATTCTTGGCAAATTCTATTAAGCCGTAGAGGTGGTCAATATAACTGTGCACCGAGCCGGTGCCCAAAAGTCCCACCAGATGCCAGGTCGACTGGTTGGCTTTGGCGTGTTCGGCCGCTTTTTTTAAGACGGGGTTTTTAAAGAACATTCCGTCTTGAATGGCTTTGGTAATTCGGGTCAGTGGCTGGTGCCAGATCTGGCCAGTGCCCATGGAGGTATGGCCAACTTCAGAATTGCCCGGCTCGCCCCAGGGCAAGCCCACCGTAACGCCCGAGGACTGCAAGAGGGTGTGGGGAAAGTAATCCTCAATGGAATCAAGGTTGGGTTTTTGAGCCGCGGCAATGGCGTTGCCCCTGGTTTCGGCGCTGTAGCCCCAGCCGTCTAGAATTACTAAAACTACTGGACGCATAAATCATTGGCTGCTAGAGCCTAATATCCTAATTCCTAATGTCCTGTTCATTATACCATTTTTGACATCCCTGCCCGTAGGGTGCTAAGTTAGATAGGGTATTAATTTTAATTTTGGAAAGTTACATCAAGCGACACCACTATCCTACTAATTACTAATCACTACGAATATACTAATAACTCATTAGTAAATTAGTAACTATTCGTAATTAGTAGGGATAATTAGTGTCGCTGGAATCGCGGATGTCTTCCCGTAACCATTCCACAACTTTTGAACAATATGATTACCGACAATTTAGTTTTGTTTGGTTTGATTGTTTTTGCGCTGGGCGCGGTTATCGGCTATCAGGTGCGCCAGAATATTGCCAAGAGGCGCGCCGGTAGTTTGGAAGAACGGCTGGGCAAAATGGTGGAGAAAGCCCGGGCCGAAGTAAAAGAAAAACAGGAGGAAGCCAAAAACAAAGCCCAGGAAATAATCAATTCTGCCAAAAAAGAAGTAACTCAACGGCAGGGGCAGTTGGCTAAAATTGAAGAACTGCTGTTAAAACGGGAGGAGGGTTTGGAAAGAAAAATAGAAGAGACCGAAAAAAAGATAGAAGCTCTGGAAAAAGACCGCTCCGACCTTAAAGCCCTGAAAGATGATATAGAGGCCGTTAGGCAGAAGGAACTGGCCGAGCTGGAGCGTATTGCTCAGTTGGAACGCCAACAGGCCCGTGAGGAACTCTTTAAGCAGGCCGAGACGGCGTATCAGCAGGATCTGCTTAAGCAAATTCACCGCCTGGAAAGCGAAAACCGAGAGAAACTGGAAAAAAAATCCCAGGAAATTTTGGTGTCTGCCCTGCAGCGCTACGCTGGCGGCGTGGTGTCGGAGGTGACCACTTCCTATGTGAATTTGCCGAACGAAGAATTAAAAGGCAAAATTATCGGCAAGGAGGGTCGTAACATTAAAGCCTTGGAACGGCTGACTGGCGTGGAGATTGTGGTTGACGAGACGCCCGATTCGGTAATGATCTCGGGGTTTGATCCGGTGCGCCGGCAAATAGCCAAAACAGCTTTGGAGGATTTAATTAAAGATGGCCGCATTCAGCCGGCGCGCATTGAGGAGGTGGTGACCCAGGCCCGCGAAAAAATTAACGAAAAAACCAAAGAGGCCGGCGAAGTGGCGGTTTACGATGTAGGCTTGACCGGACTTGACCCCCGGCTGGTTCAGCTTTTGGGGCGCTTAAGATATCGAACCTCGTTTGGCCAGAATGTTCTTTTGCATTCTATTGAGGCCACTCACATCGCCGGTATGCTGGCGGCCGAGTTGGGGGCTAATGTGCGGGTGGCCAAGATGGGTGCTTTGTTTCACGACATCGGCAAGGCTATTGATCACGAGGTGCAGGGCTCGCATGTTGAAATCGGCCGACGCATTTTGCAAAAATTTGGCGTGGACGAGGCAGTTATTAAAGCCATGCAGGCTCATCACGGCGAGCATCCTTACGAAACGCCCGAGAGTGTGATCGTGCAGGTGGCCGAATCCATTTCGGCGGCCCGGCCCGGGGCGCGCAAAGACACGGTAGAGGTATATCTAAAACGGCTGGAAGACATTGAGCGCATCACTTCCAGCTTTGAGGGCATTGAAAAATCGTATGCCATTCAGGCCGGGCGAGAAGTGAGAGTGTTTGTTATGCCCGACAAGATTGACGATTTGGCCATGCACAAACTGGCCAAAGACATGGCCGCCAAAATAGAGGGGGATCTGCAGTACCCGGGTGAAATCAAGGTAACGGTTATTAGAGAAAACAGGGTGGTGGAGTACGCCCGGTAACGAATGTACGAATAAAAATACGAATTTACAAATAAAATTAATTAAATTCGTACATTAGTAAAGAATTCGTAGATTCGTTACCTTGATGGGTTATCCACACCCAAAAGCTAGGTTTATTGCGGAAAAACGGCTATTCGGGTATCATAGAGTAAGAAACTAGAGTAATTGTGTAATCAAGTAATTAGCGGCCTTCGGCCGCGTAACTGTTAGAAGTTGGTAGAAATTGCGAAAATTGCCAAAAAGCAAAAGGTCGAGTCACATCCAGCCCCATTCGTATATTCGTAGTAATTCGTATTTCGTAGCATATAACAATGACTAAAAATCAATTTGTAGCCGCGGTGGCGGCCAAAACAGGCAAATCAAAATCGGAAACCGCCGAAACAATAGATGCTGTTTTTGATACTATAACTTCAACCATGGTCAAGGGTGACAGCGTTAACATTTCCGGCTTCGGCGTGTTTAGAGTTTCGCGCCGCAAAGCCCGTGAGGGAATCAATCCCAAAACTATGGAAAAAATTCATATTGCGGCCAAAACGGCCCCCAAATTCCGCGCCGGCAAAGCCCTTAAGGAAGCGGTGAAGTAGTCTTGGGTAATTCAGGGTGTTGTTAAATTCCCTCCCATCCGCCACGGCGGGCGGGAGGGTTTTATTGCGGAGGGAGCTTATCCACAGTTGACACAGAGGTTTGTTGGGAGTAAGGTTTAAGCACTTGTGCAAGTGCTTAACTAATATGCTGACAAAAGAACAAGTAAACAAAATAAAAAAAGAGTTGTCGGACGAAAAAGACCGGATGCCCATCATTCTTGGCGCACTGGGTGACCCGGGCAGATTTCGTATTTTCAAGCTGTTGATGGAGCACCACGATATTTGCGTGACGGATGTCGCCAATGTCTTTGACATTACGGTATCGGCGGCCTCCCAGCAGTTGAGGGTTCTAGAAATGCTGGAACTGGTCGAGAAAATGAGAATGGGACAGATGGTTTGCTACGAATTAAAAAAAGACAATCCTACCGTTAAACAATTGATACAATTTATTGAAGAAAAATCATGAATTCAAAAATAATCACAATTATCGGAGTAGGATTCGTTGTGATTATTGCCGTTTTCGTTCTGTCCCGCACGACCATAAGGCGCGACTTTAATTTGCCAAGAAACGGTGAGGCCCAAAAAGAAACGATCACCATCCAGAATGATGGCGGTAAAGTGGAAAAAGAAATTATGATTACTGACGGCGTAAAACATAGCGTTCCCTTGGATTCTATTCTTGGCGGCGGTCCGCCGAAAGACGGCATTCCCTCCATTGACCGTCCCAAATTTATTCTTATCAATGAAGCGAGTAAGCAGTTATCAGATACCGAACCCGGGCTTGCGCTTGAAATAGGCAATGTCAGTCGTTTTTATCCATTTCAAATTTTGG
>CAZGLK010000044.1:0-1501 GCA_964526375.1 uncultured Candidatus Saccharibacteria bacterium
GGGTCTGAAACTCGACCCCGTGAAGTTGGAATCGCTAGTAATCGCGGATCAGCCTTGCCGCGGTGAATACGTTCTCGAGTCTTGTACTCAGTTTCTAAATGCGCTCGGCAGTATGTATTTCTAAGAGGTTAAAATCCTCTCTTCCGACAACCGTCGTCGGAACGTAGCCGAAGGATAGGACTATAACCGTGAGGAATAGTCTGAAGGATCCGAAGTGGCAAAATGCAGCCTTTCATTAAAAGGGTGTATCGACTTATGTAGAATGCGGTGGGTCATGAGGAAGATACATAAAAACCCGAAGGGATGCATGGAAAGGAAATATACATTACCCGAGGAGATCTTGCAGTTGTATTAATTACTGCAAGAAGTCAGCTGCGTCGTAGTACCATGCGTCAACTTATTTTTTATGGTAAAATTGATGTATGGGAAGGACAAAACCGACAGTTAACAAAGATTATGTTGTTGGGCTTACTGACGGCGAAGGATGTTTCTATGTGAATATATGGAAATCTTCTTCGTATCAAGCAGGCGCTGGTGTTCAAATGCATTTTCATATAAAAATGCAGGAGAAAGATAAAGCACTGCTTAATAAAATACGCAACACACTGGGATGCGGCAATGTTTATTTCCAAAAGGAAAATCGTGCCAATCACGTGCAGTGTTATCGTTATACTGTCAGTGCGCAGAGGGATATTCTTAATAAACTTATTCCATTTTTTCAACATAATCCTCTGCAAAGTGTTTCAAAGCGTAAAAGTTTTCTTATCTTTTGTCAGATAGGTAATTTATTTAAAAGTAAATTACATCTCACGGAAAGAGGGCTGAAGCGCATCCGAATACTTAAACAGAAGATGAATCAAAGAACTGTTGGGCTCGCGTAGTGCGGGAAATCCGCTCGCTACGCCCCAATGTGAAAATTTGGGGAGCCGACTCAATTATGTCGGTTTGGGAACGCGAAGTTTTTAACTATCGCAATCCGCCCGTCAACTCAAGGAAGCCGGTAATACCCGAAAGACCTGCAAAGGAACTAAGGTAGGATCGGTGACAGGGAGTAAGTCGTAACAAGGCATCGGTAGCGGAAGCTGTCGATGGATCACTTCTTATCTAGAGAAAATCTTCTTTAGAAAGGTTGATGCCAATGCATAGTATTGGAATGACTAATTTCTAATTTACTAATTTCCAATAAATTTCTAATGTCAAAGATCTAATGTCTAAATTAATTTTTGGTCATTGGTCATTGAGTCATTGGGATTTATTTAGAAATTAGAAATTGAGATTTAGAAATTCCACTGCGGAGCAGTGGTGGATGTTGGTCGTTGAATCCCAAAGGACGACCGCCTAGCTTGAAAGGCTAAATTTAAGCTCCGAAATCCCTGGGTAGCTGTGTTGCTAGAACCAAAAACACTCTTGATATCAAGAGTGTTTTTGGTTACCATTGAATTTGTTGGGGCCAAAAGCAAATGTCTTTGCTTTTGGCGGGTATCTGCGAGCACGCCGCAGG
>CAZGLK010000044.1:1601-6174 GCA_964526375.1 uncultured Candidatus Saccharibacteria bacterium
CGAGCGCAGCACTGATACCCAGGAACAAAAAGCAAATGTCTTTGCTTTTGGCGGGTATCTGCGAGCACGCCGCAGGCGAGCGCAGCACTGATACCCAGGAACAAAAAGCAAATGTCTTTGCTTTTGGCGGGCGATTACATTAGAAGTCGGCCGCAATGGTGGGCGTATAGTTCAATGGCAGAACGCTGTCCTGATAAGACAGAGGTTCTAGGTTCGATTCCTAGTACGCCCACCATTGCGGCTTATCGATGGAAAATCGCCCTGGAATGAACGCTGTCCTGATAAGACAGAGGCCGAAGGTTCGATCCCTTCCACACCCACCATGGATCATAAAAATATTCATCATATTGTTTTAACAATCAGCGTTATTTGCCGGAGTAGCTCAGTGGTAGAGCGCATGCCTAAATAGCTCTTTGGGCCATTCCACAGCAATGTGGAAGTGAAAACTGGGTGAATTCGGGGGAACCCCGAGGGAAGTCGAGGGGTAATCCCGAGCCAATCCTTCGCCGGGAGGCTACGGATTGCAAGCAAGCCTAAAGCGGTTTTTAGAAGGCTTGCCTGCCGTAGCTTTAGCGAAGGCAGGTGTAGAGACTAGCGAGTGAGTCCCAACAATAATCTCGCATAAGCGCCCGGCCTCCCTTAAGTTTGTAATTTAAGGGAGGATGAGATAGTCCGATCCTCAAGGTAACTTGGGTTGTATTTTTGGAAGAGCATGGCGTCGGCAGTTCGATTCTGCCCTCCGGCACAAAGAGGCGGGCGTAGTATAGTGGTAATACACCTCCTTGCCAAGGAGGAGCCGGGAGTTCGATTCTCCTCGCCCGCTCATGTATTGTAGTGGTCGTTGGCTAAGGCTGATGCCAAATTATATCATTAAGCCACGATCGTATGATAATGATAGGATTTGAAGTTGATCTTATTAGGAGTGGGAAAGTGTTGGCGGCTTACTCCTGGTATTTGGTAGATATGTAAACCCCGTTAGCCAGCACGCTGCGTGCACATTTGACTTAATAAAGGAGATGGTCTATACTTTTTAATCAACGCTAATAGTGTTCTTTTTTGTTTTTTTGACCTTTTTCTAGGAGGCGTGAGATGAAAGACAGGGTTTTGGTTGTTGAGAATGAGCTGGCACTTAGAAAATCCTATGTGCGTTGGCTCAAGGTTGAGGACTTGGTGGTTATTGAGGCAGACCTGGAAAGTTTACGGGCCATCGAAGACACCTTCAAGCAATCCCGAGAGGATATTGTTTGTGTTATCTCAGATGGGAACTTGAATAGGTGGTTCACGGGTGCCGATGTGGTCAAAGCTATTCGTGGGATCGACGAGAATGTTCGGATTGTAGCTGTAACATCGGATGATGTTCTGGCTGGTGAGATGCTGCAAGCTGGAGCCGATATGTGGTTGCCAAAGGCATTTGCCCTCGATGAGTTCCTCGGCGCGGTGAAGGGGGAATGAGAGTTTCCCAGTGAGGTGCGTAGCGCAAAGCGCTGCGCACCTATTCTTTTTAATCCGTCGCGATCATCGCTCTAAATTTATCCCAGTCAAAATTCCACGGATCGGTTTTGTATGAGACAACATCCTTGTGCCCGAGGATGTTTTTTATTTGGTGGCGCGTTTTAATATCTTTAACCAATAGAGCCAGAGAATCATATTGAGCCGCGGTTGGGGCGGCGTTTTCTCGGTTGGCCAGTTCTATGCCGATGGAAGATTTGTCTAAGAAGCGAGTGTAAGGCGGCCTTGGTAGCTTGCTGTAGCCGGAGTGATAAGCGATGTTGTTTTCGGCAACCAGTTGGTATACAGAACCGTCGCGCAGAATTAAGTAGTGGGCCGAGACCCTGTGTTTTTTTAGAATGTCCACAATTGAACTTAAAGCCAGATCATTTTTGGCTCGAGGGTTGTGGATGGTGTGGATTATAATAGTATCAACCGCCCGATTGCCGGCTTTGACAAATCCCCAGCTGATAATTTTAGATTTAATGCTGAATTGAGGTGGCTTAACAGGCTCGGCATTTGATTGGAACGGCAGCACTAGGCTGATTCCGAGGGCAGTTAGAATGATGAATTTCAAGTTGATGCGTCGTTGGGTCATGGAATAATCCTAGCAGATTTTAGGTCTGCAGGCATTTGTCATTTTTGGTTTTTTTGATATGATGTTAAATGTCTAAGCCCAGTAACTTAACTAGTTAAGTTACTGGGCAAGCAGGGGCCTCTGTAGTTCAACGGTTAGAACGGAACACTCATAACGTTCAGAAGGTGGTTCGACTCCACCCAGAGGCACTGATATCATGAATGCAGCCGTAGTGTAGTGGTCTAACACGCCTCCCTGCTTGCCCCGCATAAAGCGGGCCGTTGGTGTAGCCTGGTCTAACACGTCTCCCTGTCACGGAGAAGATCACGGGTTCAAATCCCGTACGGCCCGCTTTGTGCGGGGGCACGCTTGCCCGCCGTAGCTCAATTGGCCCCGCACCAAAATTTATCCACCCGTAGCTCAGCTGGTAGAGCAGTTGCCTCTTAAGCAAACGGTCGGAGGTTCGATCCCTCCCGGGTGGACATAGAATAAATTCAAAATTCAAAGTGTCATGCCTACGGCAGATCTCCCGAAGGGAGACAAAATTCAAAATTTGGGCGCATAGCTCAGTCGGGCCAAAAGCAAACGTCTTTGCTTTTGGCGGGCGATTACATATAATAATTTAGAGAAAATTGCCCGGGATAGAGCGTTTGGATATGCGCGTTTAGCTCAGTGGCAGAGCGTTTGCTCGACACGCAAAAGGCCGCAGGTTCAATCCCTGCAACGCGCACCAGAAATCTTAATGTTGGAAGCTTAGCTTCCCACAGAAGCTTCCCACAGAGCTAAAACCCCCGACAAGCGGGGGTTTTTAGATTTACAAGTTGCGGGAGCCGGACTCGAACCGGCAATCTTTGGGTTATGAGCCCAACGAGATACCAATTTCTCTATCCCGCTAGAACTAATGATATTCGCTTAATTTAGACCTGTCAATGTTGTGTACTGGTCCACATGATAGTATCCACCTGGGGGTAGCAAATCCGTGAAAGGAAGATATGCTGGTTGCCGTATGACAATATACGGCTCAATACTCCCCGGCGCAATCAGCATTGCCTGTTCTGCCCTGCGCACGGGACCATTAACCGAGCGGGCAAAGTACAAACTAAAGATTCTTGATTGGCACAGAGATCACGGAGAAAATATCAGCTTGACCAGCCGCCATTTCGGTCTCACCAGAAAGACAATCCGCGCATGGATCAAGCAGCTGAAACAACAAGGTCCGGTTGGATTAAATGAACAATCAAAAGCTCCCAAGAAAAGACCTGTGCCCACAACATCTCCCGAAGCAATCATGCGCATCTGTCAGACACGCAGGCAGTACCCTGTTTGGAGCAAACACAAGATACGGGAGATCGTTGAACGCGATCACGGCATCGTGGTCTCGGCTTCTACGGTCGGCAGAGTATTGAAACGAAGAGGTCTCATTGACAGGAAGAAGAGCGAAAAGCGCAAGAGAGCGGCGCTGTGCCCCAAACGTCGTTTCCCTCATGGATTCAGTATTTCAAGGGCAGGAGACATGATTCAAATGGACACCAAGCACATTATGCTCCCCGGAGGCAGAAAGCTCTATCAGTTCACAGCTATTGATGTGCTGACCAAGCAAAGAGTGTTAGACGTATATTCATCTCTGTCTTCACGCAACGGAGCGGCGTTCTTGAAAAAATGCCTTGCCGGATTTCCATTTACCATACGCAACCTCCAAACAGATAACGGCTCGGAGTTCCTAAAAGAGTTTGAGAAGCTGTGCCGAGAGCTAAAGATTCCTCATTACTTCATTTATGCCAGACACCCTAAGCAAAACACCTATGTTGAGATATCGCACGGAGCTGACAAAAGAGAGTTTTACCAACAAGGAAACGTGTGGCAAAACAGGGAGAAAATGAATGAAGTATTAACCGGTTGGCAGAATATCTGGAATAACTTTCGCCCCCATGAGGCGCTTGATTACAAAACACCAAGAGCATATTTTGAAGAATTAAGGGGTCGAAACTTAGCAACCAAAGATGTTATCGTTTTACAAACCTAGGTGGATACTATGTTGCTGAACCTGGACATGTTGGGTGGATAAGCCCCTCTTGACTCCTTTTGGCCGCTCGACTACAATGATAATTGCTATGATGATAGTAAAAACTACTAATTCCAAATACAAAAGCGGGTAGACGATCGCCATGTTTTGGTTGGTTTTGGATGATCCGCCCGCGGGCGGATTTTTTCGTATCAAGCGCGGATGGACGCGGATATATACGCCGATTGACGCGGAAGAACATCGTAGCGAGGTACTTTGACAATTTAATAGATAGTAAGTAAGGGTACCAAAATAAACGGCATTAATGATTTGCGGTGTCAGAAAGTTAATTTTTAACGAAGTCTGGTAACTTAACCAATTAAGTTACTGGGCAGTGTGTATTAAGGGCAATAGGTGGATGCCTTGACTTGAAGGGCCGATGAAGGACGTAGCGTAACTGCGATAAGCCTCGGGGAGGTGTGTAGCAACCTTTGATCCGGGGATGT
>CAZGLK010000045.1:0-6090 GCA_964526375.1 uncultured Candidatus Saccharibacteria bacterium
CCAATCATCTAACCCCAAACCCAAAAGCCCAATCATCAACCATACCAGACCCGCGGCCACAAAAGCATCGGGAATTATTAAATATTTAAGATCATAAACAAAAATCAAAAGGGCCAGCAAAAACAATCCGCCTAGCCATAATCTTTCTAACCCACCGAGAGACAAACCGGCTATTATCACCAGACCCAAAGCCGCGCTCAATTCAACCACTGGATACTGAAGGCCGATCTTAGCCGAGCAATAGCGACACCGGCCCCCCAACATCACAAAACTGACTAGGGGGATCAAATCCCAAAAACCCAATGTATGCCCGCAACTAGTGCATTGAGATCTGGCTTTAACAAACGATCTACCCTCGTGATAACGCCAGATCAAGGCATTCAAAAAACTGCCCGCCGCCAGACCCAGTGCAAAGGTAAACAAACCAATCATATTCCTAAAGTATACTACGAAAAACAAACTTTCGCCCATACCGCTTAGCCCCGAAGTCCGACTTCGGAGTCGGACTTCGGTAATGTGTGGTATAATTCAAATAATGAACAGAAAATTTAGTTTTGCCAACAATCAAATATATCATGTATACAACCGCGGTGTAGAAAAAAGAGATATCTTCGTTGGTGATAAAGATTACCTCCGCTTCCTAACAGGACTCATTGAATTCAACGACACCAAACCCGCAACGGGCACTTGCCGAATTGGTACTGACGGCTATCCTACCGACCCTACCGAAGTCCGACTTCGGTCAAGGGAATCTTTGGTAGACATATTGGCATTCTGTCTAATGCCCAATCACTATCATCTATTGATACGGCAATTGAGAGATAATGGAATAACTATGTTTCTGCGCAAGCTCGGGACAGGCTACACCAACTTTTTCAACATCAAACACGAACGGGTAGGACCATTATTCCAGGGCAAGTTTAAGGCAGTACTAATAAAACGGGAGGCCCACCTGATTTACCTGCCTTGTTACATTCACGCCAATCCATTAGACCTCATCCCGAAGACGCGCCGCTACGAAGATGCTCTTGCTTTCTTAAAATCATATCGCTGGTCAAGCCTGTCTTATTACTTAAACCAATCGAAGCTAAAATATCTTTCCAGAATAATCAACAAACAACCGCTGATCACTCATGCTGGTGGGACAGAAAGTTTTGAAGTCAACTTGAGGGAATATGTCAACGAGAGAAACAAAAAGGTTGAGCACATCAAAGATATAATCTTGGAATAAAACCAAAACCACCGAAGTCCGACTTCGGAGTCGGACTTCGGTTGGACTTCTGACTGACTTAGGGCTATTGCTGCAAGCAATAATTCGGTGCGGCAGAAGTATCGGTGCAATCTATAGTGTAAACGGTACCATCGGTATCGTTGGATAAAGCCGCATTGGTAAGATCTTCCAATTTGGCCGCTAGCACATACTTTTGCGGATTGGCCTCGCTGTCCACACCGTAGCGATAACCAGTGCCGGTGCTGGGATCGGCCGGCATAGCCGAGATAACCGTCTCACTGCCGCAGGTCATAGCCGCGCTCGGGGCCGGAAAACTGGCAGTCGGCAAATACGTCCCCAACTTGTCGTAACAAAACTCCAGCGCCAAAGCTATCTGGCGGACATCGGCTACGCGCTTAATGTCGCGCGCTCTGACCCTAGCTGAATTCAACGACACCAACACCACCGTGGCCAAAATGCCGATGATGGTTATAACCACCAGCAATTCCACCAAGGTAAAACCTTTATTTTTCATGGGGTTACGATTCATAAAGTTAATTCAATCCCAGTTAAGGTTTAACATCATACATTGGATCCGTTCCAGCAAAATCAGTGCCGCCGCCCGTGCAAACTGTGCCCGCCGTCGCATCCGCATCATTCTGGAGCCCGACATGCCCGGCATTCTCCAAGGTATCACCCAAATGATAGCTCTGACAGGAAGCGCCAGAGCCTAGCGCGGCATAGGAATAACTACTGCCATCCTGCGGGTCCTTCGGCACAGCGGAAAGGTAGGTGGGCGACAAGCCGGCCAAGGTAGTTGGGTAGTTATTGTTAGCGTCGTAGTATCCTTCCAGCGCAATTCTTACATTGGCGATATCAGCCACTCTTTTGGCATCACGCGCTTTGGTGCGAGCACTATTTAGCGAAACCAACACCACCGAAGACAGCACGCCGATTATGGCGATGACCACCAGCAACTCCACCAGAGTAAAACCAGCACTCGAATAGCGCGCCTTCGCCTGCGGCTTCGGCAACACGAAAGCGCCCACACGAATATTAACAGATTTTTTAGAATTCTTTGTAAACATTCTTGATTGTTTTTACTTTCAATTTTTATCGACCTTTGCCAAAATGCTACGAAATACGAAACACTACGAATATACGAAAACCCGAATCAGCCAAATTTATTTCGTAGTTTCGTACAATTTCGTATTTCGTAGCCCCTACAAACTACTACCTAAATTATATATCGGAAGCAGAATTGCCGCAACCAATATACCGGCTCCCGCGCCCAAAATCAAAATCAAAATGGGCTGGATCAGCTCGGTCATACTGCCTACCATTTCATCCACTTCTTTCCCATAAAATGAGGCGATTTTAACCAAAATCATATCCAATTTGCCGGTCTGCTCGCCAATGCGGATCATTTGAGCCACCATGGCCGGCACGGCCTTTTCTGTGGATAACACCGAACTCATGGTATTGCCCTTGCGCACCTCTTCGCGGGCCCGCAGAATAATGTCTTGATAAAGAACATTGCCCACCACATCGGCGGTAATGGTTAAAGACTGAATTATGGGTATGCCGCCTTTTATAAGCGTGCTCAAGTTTTCGGCAAAGCGAGCCAAATACACTTTTTTAAAAAGACCCCCAAAAATCGGCAGTTTGAGTTTGATCTTGTCCCACAATGCCTTGCCCGAAACCGTGCGGGTGTAATACCAAGCCACCCCGCCCAAACCGCCCAGCACAAGCAAGGCCAGCCACCAGTAACCGCGCAGAAAGTCGCTGATGCCGATGACAATCCTCGTTAAAAACGGCAATTGCTGGCCCGATTCTTCCAAAATTTTAGTGAGATTGGGAATTACAAAAATCATCACCACCGCCCCCACCACGATCACCGCCGAGATAACAAAAATAGGATAAGTCAGGGCGCCTTTTATTTTGCGGCTAAGATCGTAGGATTTTTCTTCGTGATCGGCTAAATAATTCAAAACATCCTGCAGGCGCCCCGAAGCCTCGCCGGCCCTAACCACCGACACGTAAAAATGCGAAAACGCTTTGGGAAACTTTTCCAAAGCCATGGAAAAAGGCGTGCCGGCATCCACATCGGCGGCCATATCGGCAATAATACGCCTAAGGGCGGGACTGGCGGCCTGTTCGGCCAAAGTTCGCAAGGCCGGCACCAGCGGCACCTGGGCATCAAAGAGTACCGAAAGCTGGCGGGAAAAAATAACAATATCCTGGTTTTTAATCCGGTTAAAAAAGGGCAGCTCGGCGCCAAGATCCAAGCCCTTCTTTTCCTCAACAACTTCCAAAACAACCAAACCGTGGCGGTGCAGAGCTTCCGCGGCCGCGTCTTGGTTGGGCGCTTCCACCGTGCCGGTTTGAATTTCCCCCTGCGGGGTGCGGGCTTGGTAATTAAAATTCATACATTTACGAAATACGAATCAGTACGAATATACGAAAACATCAGCAATCAAAGATTAACAATCCTCTTAAAATGAATATTGTGGGGAGCAAAATACACCAGCAACCCCAATTTAAGATCTGCCGTAACTAGATAACGATACAACTGATCAATGTGACTTTTAGCAAATCGATCTCCTCTTTTAACCTCCACTATGACCTTACCTTCCACTACTAAAAAATCAAAATAATTCTTACCTACCTGCTTGTCCCGATATATTACCGGATAGTAAACTTGCTCTCTGAACTTAAGCCCAGCTTTGATGAAACCTACCGCAATCGCCTTTTGGTACGATATCTCCTTTTGGCCATAACCCAACTCGTTAAACACATCAAACGCGACACCTATAATCTGATAACTAAGTTCCGGATAAATGATATCTGAACGATGCAATTGTTTTCTGTCCATTCGTAGATTCGTATTTATTCGTATTTCGTAAATTAACTGGAGAGCATATCCGCCAATTCCGACGGGTTAAGCGAATAGATTTGGGCGTTTTCCAGCGATATCTGGCCTTGCCTCACTAATTCCGAAAGCGACTTGTTGAGCGAGATCATGCCCTTATCGGTGCTGGTTTCTATGACCATGTCTATTTGGTGAATTTTGTTTTCGCGGATAAGGTTGCGCACGGCGTAGTTGGCAATCAGCACCTCCACCGCCGGCACCAGGCCGCCGTCCACCTTGGGCACCAACCGTTGAGAGACGATGCCCAAAAGGGCCGCGGCTAATTGCAGTCTGATCTGCCCCTGCTGGCCGGACGGGAAGCTGTCTATGATGCGGCTAATGGTTTGGGCGGCCGAGTTGGTGTGCAGAGTGGCAAAAACCAAATGCCCCGTTTCGGCCGCCGTAACCGCCGTGGATATGGTTTCGTGGTCACGCATCTCGCCCAGCATGACCACATCGGCGTCCTGCCTGAAGATTGAGCGCAGAGCTTTGTGAAAACTTAAGGTGTCGGAACCAACTTCGCGCTGTTCAATCATGGCCTTGTCGGGGGTAAAAATGTATTCTATGGGATCTTCAACGGTAACGATATGATCAGTGCGCTTGTGATTGATTTCATCTATTAACGCCGCCAAGGTAGTGGACTTGCCGTGGCCGGTGGGACCGGTTACCAAAACAAACCCTTGGCTGGGCCGGGTAAACTCACGCAGAACCGCCGGCAGACGGAGGTCCTCCAAGGTCTTAATCTTGTAAGGGATCAACCGCAGGGCCGCTGAAATAAAACTTTTTTGAAAATAAACATTGACTCTAAAACGAACCGCGTCTCTAAAGCTGAAAGCAAAATCAATTTCTTTGTTTTTTATAAACTCGGCCTGCTGTTCCTGGCTCATCAAAGCCATACACAACCCCGCCGATTTTTCCGGCGTTATCATGGGCTGTTGGGCCAAGCTAATTAACTCACCGTCCACCCGCAAGGTGGGCTCGCGGCCGGGCGCGATGTGCAAATCGGAAGCGCCGTGTTCAGCCGCCAAAGCCAAAAGTTCCTGAACTTCGCGTTGGTAATCCTCCATAAATAATAGCCACTAGGGTTTAGGGTTTAGCCACTAGGGTATTCATAAGACCGTTCAACATTCTCATAACTTCGTTGAGCAGTTCTTCTGATTTTTTAAATTCCTGCAAGGAGGCAAAGTTAAGTTTTTTAGCAATGATAAGTAACGTTTCTAGCTCCGCGCCCGACGCAAAAGCAATCCTCAAAAATTGAATATACTCTTGCCGATGCCTCCGAGTATAACCCTCTGCAATATTAGCTGGAATTGAAACCACAGCGCGACGGGTCTGACTCGTAGTGCCATAAAGTTCTTCTTTTGGATATGATTTGGTTAATCTATATACCTCCACTACCAACTCAATACTTTTCTGCCATACTTTTTGTTGATAAGAGGTTAGCATCAGGATTCTAAACCCTATCCCCTATACCCTATTTATACCCTAAACCCTATACCCTATTTTAGAATCTCCTTCACCTTAGCCACCACCTCGGTGGGCGTGAAATGGGCCTTAATGATGTAACTGGCCGCACCCAGCTCCAAACCGCGTTTAACATCGCCGTCCAAGCCCAGATTGGTAAGCAGCACCACCGGTATTTTGGCGGTTTGGGCTTGAGATTTTAAGGTCTTAAGCACGGCAAAACCGTCTTTCTTGGGCAAAACAATATCCAGCAAAATCAAATCGGGCAATTCATCTTGGGCTTTAACCAAAGCCATCTCGCCATCCTGGGCCGCCGAGACCTCAAAACCAACCTCCTTAAATTTGGTGGAGTACATATCCAGCAAAAATGGATCATCTTCCACTAAGAGGATTTTATATGTTGTGGGCATATTAGATAAATTTGATAAAATAATCCCAAACTACTAATTTATCCTAATGATCCTAATAAATCATTTGGAGCATTAGGATATATTCGGATTTTTAG
>CAZGLK010000046.1:0-6077 GCA_964526375.1 uncultured Candidatus Saccharibacteria bacterium
GGATCAACGCGGACTTCACGCAGACTGACGCGGAGAATTTTTATGAAAAAGAGCCTATCGAAGGTAAAAAAATCAGTGCAGGAGATGCAGGATGAGATTTTTAGGAAAATGTCGGCTGAGAAAAAAATTAGATTAGCGTCAGAATTGACGGCTTTTTGTGTAAAACTCCATCGCTTAAATGGAAACTATAGGTATAGAAAAACTTCTTCTGCAGGTTATACCAATTCTTGAAAAACTGGGCATCAACTATTATGTCACCGGAGGTTTGGCAGCTTCATTTTGGGGAGCGCCGCGATCCACCCTGGATATAGATCTTGTTGTTAAGCTTGTTGAGCCCAAAGTGGCTTCTTTAGCTGCGGCCTTAAGAAAGATTTCTGAATTTGGATATATTGATGAGGATACAGCCAAAGATGCAGTTCGTCGCAAGAGTGAGTTTAACTTTATTGATTCTGATAGCGGATACAAGGTTGATTTTTGGATAATGGAAAATGATCCAATAACGACTGAGCAAGATAGAAGAAAAATAGCTCTCGAAATTGAGGGCCAAAAAGTTTATTTTGTATCTCCGGAAGATTTAATTTTAAATAAGTTGAAGTGGTTTGAGGAATCCCAGTCCACCCGACATCTAGAGGACATCAAATCAGTTTTAAAAAATTGCGGTAAAAAACTGGATAAAAAGTATCTAAAACAATGGGCTGGAAAGCTACAGGTTCTGGATATCCTTGAGGGACTGGGCAGTTTTTAGTATGTTCTTTTTAATAAGTTCTTTTCAAAAGGAGGTGAGTAAAGATGGCTGATGGAGATCAACGATACACGGCGAGCTTAGTGGCGGACATCTACCGGTCCGTAAAGTGGTTCTTTTTTGTGCCCGTAGCGGCTTTTCTGTCGCTTATGTTAGTTTTGGCAACCTTGGCAGTTTTTGGGCGACTCTGGCCGAATTCTTGGTTGCCTAGCTTACCGATCAATGCGCATCTTGTCAGTGCTGAAGTTGTTGAGGAGCCCAGCGCTTTGTATCACGATGACGACAAAGGCTTGGTGCAAATCAGCTACGGCAATCAGCGGCAGAAGTACGATGCCATTCAAAAGTGGCACGATGATTTCCCCGACCGCTGGAACCGGCAGATCTGGGAGGATTCCGAGGAAGGTGTCCTCCTGATCGCCTACGTACCTTGATTGTTTGGAGACAACCCTTTCTTTTTTGTCTCTTGCGAAAAACCACGAAGTCCGACTTCGTGGTTTTTATTGTTAACAATCTGACTACGATCGTAGGAGAATTGTTAACAATAGATTTTTGCAAGTTGTGAGAGTCTAAAAATGTGCAACATCCGATGTTGTACAGTGTTGCACAAGCAGGACTCGTGATGACCAAGATGTTAGAAAGCTAAAAGCTAATCCCTAAAAGCTGTTTTTAATACCCCGCGAATTCTTCAAAGCGGATGTTGTCGTCGGGAACGCCGATTTCAATTAACAGCTGGGTAACGCCGCCGACCATGCCGGGCGGGCCGGCCACATAAAAAATCGGAGAAGCCATGTTTTTTATATGTTGTTTTAGAAAGGCCTCATCAAGGTGGCCTTCTTCTTTGGTCCAGCGGGCCACAAAATTAAAATTGCTGTTGTGGTTTTGCCACTCTGTAAGGTCTTCCACAAAAGCGGCGTCTTCGGGCGCGCGGTTGGAATAAATTAAGGTTATTTTCTGTTCGGAATTTTTTTCGGTGGCGTCTTTGACCATGCTTCTAAATGGGGTAATGCCAATGCCGCCGGCCATGAGCACGGCTGGTATTTTAATGTCTTGATGCAGGCGAAACGACCCCAACGGCCCATCAATATGAATCAAACTGCCGATTTCCATCTCGGCCAAGCTCTTTTTCATGGCACTCGCGGTTAAGCGGGTGGCTACCATTAAGTAATCGTCCAATGGCGAGGAAGCGATGGAAAAGGTTCTGGTTTTGCCGGTGTCGTCGGCGTATTTTTGATTCTCCAGAGTGATGTCCACAAATTGTCCGGGCTTAAAAATAAAAGCCTGCCCAGCCAAATCAAAACTAAAGGCCATGGTTTCTCGGGCGATTTCTTTTTTTTCTTTGAGGGTGAAAGTGTAATGAGGCACGGTATTTATGGGTTGATAAAATAATCCAAAAAATCCGAATGTATCCTAATGCTCCAAATACATACAAAAGTAATTGGGTAACTAGGTAATTGAGTAATTAGGAGCATTAGGATAAATTTGTAGTTTGGGATTATGCCATCAATTCAGTAAAAATTATACCATATAAAACCCCCGATTTGAAGTCGGGGGGTTTTCTAGCAGTTACAACTTCGTACTAGCGCAAAATGTTTGTGATGGGTGAGAGTATAAAGCCGAGGAATGATTGAGTGGGCGGATTGAACCCGCTGGGGGGAAGTATCTGCTGGAATTCGCCGCCCGGCGGCGGAGCAAAACCGCCTCCGCTCTCAAAACCACCGCCAGATGACGGAGCAAAGTTGCCCGGCGTGAAGCCGCCCTCGGGCTGATGGGCGCCTTCAAATCCGCCAGATGGGGGACCAAACTCGCCAAAGTCTTCGGGTGAGGGGAAATTCCCGCCGGGGCCGAATTCCTGGAACGATCCTTCAAACTCACCCGGGAACCCGCCTGGCCCGGCTGGAAACTCACCCGGCTGTCCACGGAATTCACCTTGGCCCGGGAATCCAGCTGGTGGCTGGCCCGGAAATTGGCCGGGTCCACCGGGGAATCCGCCTTGTTCGTCTTCAAACCCTTCATGCTCAAAACCTCCGCCCGACGGGCCGAACTCCGATTCAAAGCCTTCAGTATCTGACGGCTGAACAAACTGCCTTGCTCGGCCTTCCCTTATGGCGCCGGTGTCACCCTTTCTAAATACTTGGCCGCATTCTCCTCTGTTAGAGGGGTCGGAACAATACTGGAGGCATTCTATGGGTGAGGAACAGCCGCCCGGGCCGCCAAAACCGCCGCCTTCATCACCACCACCCTGCCCGCCGGGCCCAAAGCCGGGGATTCCAAAGCCTCCCTGCGGACCAAAGCTGGGTCCTCCGAAGCCGCCACCCGGTCCAAATCCCTCAAATCCTTCGGGGCCGAATCCTGGTGGGCCAAAACCACCCTCACTGCCTTCAAAGCCGGGTGGAGGGCCGAATTCAGCAAAATCCTGGAATTGTTGTTCAAATTCCTCGGGATTAAAATCCACGCCCGCAAAATCCTCTGGCCGCTGGCGGAACTTGTTGCCGTATTCTTTAAATTTTTTAAATTGTTCCAAAGATTTATTGGCTTCTTCTTTAGAGAAACCGCCTTTCTCCACGGCAAAGCTCAAACATTCCTCGGTGTGGGACGGATCCGAACAGAAATCCATGCATTCTTCTTCACCGCGGCAGCCGCCCGGCCCGCCGAATTGCTCCACCTGCTTTTGAAGATCCATGCCGCGTTCAAAATTTCTAAGATCATCTTCGGAGATTAGACCTTCTCTCTTGGCGAATTCAAAACAGGCTTCCTGATTGGCGGGATCTTCGCAGTAATCCCGACATTTTATTCCGCGGCAACCGCCGGGCCCCTCTTTGCCGATCATCTTTTTGGCTATGGCTAAGGCCTCTTCGGGTATAAGACCATTCTCTTCGGCAAAAGCGAAACACTCCTCTTCGTTGTTAGGGTCGGAACAAACATCTTCGCACTCCCGCCCCCGGCAACCGCCCGGCCCGGTCTTGCCGATCATTTTTTTAGCTATGGCTAACTCTTCCTTGGGTATAAGGCCGTTTTCCTCGGCAAAGGCTAGGCATTCCTCCATGTTATCCGGATCATCACAATACTTGCGGCATTCCGTTTCCCCGCGGCAACCGCCCGGCCCCCGGCCGGCGATGCCTCTAATTCGGGTTGCTTCTTCTTGGGTCATGAACCCGACTTTGGTGCTAAAATCCAGACATTCTTCCAAATGTTCGGGATCTTCGCAGTATTGGCGGCATTCGTTCTCACCTCGGCAGCCGCCCGGCCCGCGGGTGGTGCCGGTTTTTTCTTTAATTTGTCTGATTTTCTTTACCTCTTCTTTCGCTATCAAACCTTCCTCGGCCGCAAACTCAAAGCACGCGTCTTGATTGTCGGGGTTTTCGCAGTATTCTTGGCATTCTATGCCTTGGCAACCGCCCGGCCCGGTCTTGCCCACAACTTTTCTGGCCACCTTAATTTCTTCTGCTTTCATTAGGCCGTTTTTTTCGGCAAAGTCTAAACAGGCCTCGCCGTTGGCTGGATCGTCGCAGTAAGTTTTGCATTCGTCCAAAGAGCCGCAGTTGCCCAGTTCCGCCACAGGGAAACTAATATCAAAAGGGTTTTGAGCCGCGGCGTTAAAGGTAAAAAAGGCCCCGACCAAAATTAAGCCTAGAGCGATGATAGTTAAAGAAATATAGTTTGAGCGATCGTGGTAATAATTTTTAACAGTAGACATAATTCCACCGACCCGAAATATCCGAACCTCACCCGGATGACCCGAAGATTATTCGTGTCATTCGCGTGCATTCGTGTATTAGTGTCGCTTTATTTAGCGAACGGATTAAATTTTACATTGCCGAGAGGATTGGTCTGAACGCCCTTTAGAGGATTAGCGCCGCTTTCGGCAAAGGGATTGGCCGCCTGTGCCGCCACTCTTTCAGCCGCTTGGGCGGCTTCCTCGGCCTTTCTTTTGGCATCTTCCTCGGCAAATGTTACGGCGCTCTTTTTGCCGTTGGAATAGCCTACATAATAACCCGCTACTGCCCCTACTATCAAAAGGGCCACGGCCAGACCGGCCATTTTAGATTTTGTTTCTTCCATAATATTTACGAAATACGAATCGGTTGCGAACATGCGAACTTGAGATTTGTCTGTTCGGAAATTCGCAGGTGGCTCGTATTTTTGAGCTTTAGATAACTGCTTTAATTCTACCAGCTATGGGGAAGAAAGGGGAAGGGTGTTTATCCACACAATGCCCCTAGCAGCTCTGAATTACGAAACGATAATTTGTCATCCTGATCCGCCAGTTGGCGGAGAAGGATCTCTGGCGAATACCGGCAATGGCCCGCATTCACGGGAGATTCTTCCCCTTCGCTTTGCTCAGGGTCAGAATGACAGATTGGGGGAGTTTCTTCACAGTAATTCAAGGTAATTCAAGACCTGGAGTACAAAATTTGGCGCTGTTATACAGAAGATTGACATTATTCTTAGTATCGTCTAGACTGGTTTAATGAAAGAAATACAGCCTAAGGCTGTATTTCCCTTGTTCTTTAAGTAATTAAAATTTAAACAATGATCAAGCCAAAAAAGGAGGTGATAAAAATGGCACGGCATTATATTCCAGATGAGCGCACCCGAAATGGTGAGAAATTGTTTACAAATGACCGCGATGGCGACTCACCTAACCGCCAGACGGTTTACAAGGAGCACAAGGGTGGCGGCGGGAACGAGGAGGTCAAAGGCGTGAAATACGACCCGAAGGAACGCCGGTTCAAGAAGTAGGCAAAGGCGATGCGTGGCGACGGACTAATTATGTTTTTTACCCAATCCGTCGCCATGTTTCTCTAAGGCAATCGTCAAACCTAAGGAGGTGAGATGAATGGCATACACGTGTAGGCACGGAAGGCGGATCCAGCAAGATTTCTCGGAGTGCGACAAATGCCAGAAGGCATTTGTGCGCGATAACATGGAACGTATCGCCGCAGAGAAGCCGGAAAGCCGCGCAGGCAAGCGAAAGCGGGAGAGGGATTACAACCGTCGGTTTTGGGAAAACGCAAGAAAGTCTTAACAATAATGCACGCCACCGAGTGGCGCGCCTGGCCCCAAGCAAAAAACTTGGGGCTTTTTATTGGCATCAAATTTTTTATTTTGCCCTGCCTTCAGGCAGGGCTTGTTGCGCGGATAGGTTCACTTGACCCCGTAAGACAACTTTGACTGGTTAAACCCAGTTGCGGCAACCTGCGACCGAGTCTAATCACCAGAGTACAACTCCAATCCGCATCAGAGGGTTGTTCTGGGTTTAACCAAAGCAACTGGTCAAGGCATGCCCAGTAGTGAGCTGTGCTCTACTACAGGGTTGCTCTACGGGATTTGACAA
>CAZGLK010000047.1:0-6048 GCA_964526375.1 uncultured Candidatus Saccharibacteria bacterium
TGAATGTACCGGCGGTTCAAATGTTGTATTTGGCGGGTGTGGAGGATTCCATAAACACCGCCGAAGATATGGGTCTTTCCACTCTAAAGGACAGATCGCGTTTCGGCCTGTCTTTAGTTTTAGGCGGCGGCGAGATAAAACTTTTAGAACTGGCTTCGGCTTTTGGCGTGTTGGCCACCGAAGGCGTTCGCCATGCGCCGGTTTCAATTTTAAGGATAGAAAACGGCAAAGGAGAAGTCCTGGAAGAATTTAAGGATGAGCCGAGTCAGGTTTTGGATTCCGAAATTTCCCGTTTAGTCACCAATATCCTTTCCGACAACAATGCCCGCATTCCGATTTTTGGACCCAGAAGCCCCCTCTTTTTTGAGGGTCGGCCGGTGGCGGCCAAAACCGGCACCACCAATGAATTTAGAGATGGTTGGACTTTGGGTTATACGCCTTCTTTGGTGGCGGGAGTTTGGGTGGGCAACAACGACAACACGCCCATAAAACAGGAGCCGGGCGTTTACGTGGCCGCGCCTATTTGGCGCGACTTTATGACGCAGGCTTTTGAAAAATTAAATTTGGTGCCGGAAAGTTTTACGCCGCCGCAAGTAAAAGAAGTAGCCAAACCAATTTTGAACGGCCAACATATTATTAACGGCGAGATACACTCTACCCTTTACTATATTAACCGCAACGATCCCACCGGTTCGCCTCCGGCCAATCCCTATGCCGACCCTATGTTCAATAATTGGGAATCGGCGGTGCGGGCCTGGTTCGGACCGATAGTCAGCGCGGCTACTTCCACACCTTCAGGGCAGTAAGTTTAGTTTGTCTTGTATTGTATTGTATTGTATTGTATTGTATTCTTAATGGATAATAGGGGTCGCAAATAAAATTAAAATTGTCTATATTATGAACAAACAAATAAAATTATTAGTATTAGCGGTTCTGTCTACCGCTACGGTTTTTAGCGTTAGCTTCTTGGTTGCCGAGCCTGTTTTGGCTCAAACTAACGAGCAAGTAATTCAACAATTGCAGGCGCAGATTGAACAATTAAAAGCACAGATTACAGTTCTCCAACAGCAACTAGGCGGCGTCACTCCAAGCAAGTCGGAAACCGCACCGTCATCCCGTCCAACTCCTACTTCTATTTCAACAGAAAAATCAGAGTGTCCCGTGTTCTCGCAAACTTTATATCGCGGTGTAAGCGATGCAAATACAAAAGGAGAGGTGACTAAATTGCAAAAAATGTTAGCCGAGGATTCGACCGTGTATCCGGAAGGATTGGTAACGGGTCATTACGGTTTGCTTACCGAAAAGGCCGTCCAACGTTGGCAGGCCAAGCAGGGTATAGTCTCTTCCGGGAGCGCGGCGACAGGATACGGTGTTGTAGGCCCACAGACGCGCTCAAAAATGTCCATTGCGTGCCCTACTCCCGCGCCAATACCGCCAAAACCAATACCAGCGCCGACGGATAATATTACAGTGCTCTCGCCGAACGGCGGTGAGCAGTGGGCGATTGACAGTAATCAAACCATCCAATGGACTTCGAAGCCGATTGCGGTGGGATCGGCGCTGGCGCAAATAGCGTATGTTGATATTAATCTTTCAAGTTGGAGTATTCCGTGCAAGAGTGAAGAAATTAACAAAGTTTGCCCATTAGCGTTTCCTCCTAGTTTCTCCACAACTCTTGCCAGGAAAGCGCCTAACAGCGGTTCTTTCTCGTGGACAGTTGGCAAAGATATCCCGGTAGGTCAGTACGTTATAAGCATTTCCAATTCGGGAAATACCAGCCAGTACGATCAAGGTGATGCCGCGTTCACGGTGACCTCGCCGGTTTCTCAGCCGGTTACCGAAACGCCTAAAATTACTTCTCTTTCTCCGTCTTTAGGCGCGGTGGGCGCGCAAGTTACTCTTACCGGTGCTAGCTTTACCTCAACAGGTAATAAAATTAAATTTGGCAACCTTGGTAGCGAAGATAATCCCAACTACAGTCTCAATTCTTCTGATGGTAAAACTATTATTTTCACAGTTCCTTCTGGTAATTATCTTGCCTGTTGGAACGCCAACCCCGCGTGTCTGGCCCCAGCATATTTAACTCAGCCCGGTGTATATGGTATTTCTGTGATTAACACTAACGGCGCCAGCAACGAAGTTTCGTTCACGGTGGTTCCTTAACTACCGCCTCATCACCAAGTTGCCGCCCCGGGAGTGTAAAAGGCCCAAGCCCAACAGCTATTCCCGTCTACAATTCCTCCATTCGGGCCCCCGTCTCTAGCGGGATCTTTTATGGAACGCATAGCCGGATTTTCACAATTTTCGGGAACATGAGCGATAATCTTATAATTGGTCGCGTTGCCCGCGTAAAGATAAACTGAGCCGCAATTTGTTGGACGAGGATCCAAAGGCAGGGCCGAAACATAGCCGGGAGACAAGCCCGGAACATAGTTGTTGGTTATTGTGCCCCAACAGTTTCCTTGGCCGCCGAACCAAGCTGAAGCGACTGGATAAGAATTATTGTTATCAAAAAATAATTCCAAAGCTAACTGTACTTGTTTAATATCCGCCGCTCTCCGAGCGTCTCGAGCTTTTGCTCTTGAACTATTCAGACTGACCAAGACAATACTTGATAGAATTCCAATGACGGCGATAACCACTAGAAGCTCAATAACCGTAAAACCACGGTGTTTTGGCGCGATTATTTTATATTGGGGCTCGGACATAATTATTGATGATATAACGGATTTTGTGATTTAATTTTACTAATTTTTCCTTAAAATTCCAATATCAAAGCAACCGGCAAAGTTCTACTACAGGGCTTTACCCCACTCTTGGTCGCCAAGGGTGGGGTTTACAAAACTTTTCTATAGTGGTAACTTTTGGTGAGTAGTTCCTTGTCAATTAGTAGAAAAAATGTCATAAACCCTTCCAAGGAGGTTCCTATGGACCGCGTTTTAGGCCGATTTTTGGCCGTGCTCGTATTGGTTTGGGCGGTAAATCTGCCGGCCCAGACAGTGGTGGAGTTAGGTGGCGTCTCCAACGACGGCGGCGCCTTCGTCAACTTCGGCATCGCCGACAGCTCCAACAACGAAAAAGTGGCGATGCCGCTTACTTTGTCGGGGCCAGCCGCTATCAGCAAGGTAGTGGTGCAGCTGACGAAAGTCGGCAACCCCGCCGACAACGTCGTCATCGAGGTAAGACAGGGCTCCCCTGATGGAGCCCTGCTAGCCAGCGCTTCCATCAGCGGATCAAGTATCAGCGCCTCGGGTTCGCGCCACGAACTTGCTGTACCAGCTTTTGTGGTGCCGTCAGGTTCAATCTCGGTGGTGTATTCCCGATCTGGCGCCTCTAACCCCAGCAATTTCTTCAAGGCGGTCAGAGGCGTCAGCGGATCAAACTATGGAGAAGTCAGTTCCGGCGGCTATATGTACCTTAAGACCGGCTTTGGTTGGGCTGGCTCTGATCTAGCCAATGCCGCGATCGTTTCCTTATGGGGCACGACTGTTTCCATGGGCCAGGCCGCGGTGTTGCCCGGCGCCAGTGTTAGTTTCGGCGATATAACTGTCGGGCAAACAGTCCAACAGCAGTTCCGAATCAAAAACACCGGCACGGCGGCGCTGACCGTTACGGGAGTGTCGTCCAACAACACCGCCTTTACGCTCTCTCCGGCAATTCCGCCCAATGTGGGTGTGAATGTCGGCGACAGCGCCGCGGTCACAGTCACTTTTGCACCCGCCTCGGTGGGCGTCGTTTCCGGCAATGTCACCATTACGCATAACGGGGTCAACAGCCCCGCCGTGGTGGGGGTCTCCGGCAACGGCGTTACCTCCGGCGGTAGCTCGGGTGGTTCTACACCACCACCACCACCAGTTTCCGTCCCGGTACCAGGCATCACACTTTTACCGACGTCGCTGGTTATGGATAGCGTCAATGTGGGCGGTCCCGGATCTCATAAGACTTTCGAGATTCGGAACGATAGTTCGCTCACACTTAACATTTCCAGCGTGACTGTGAGCGGAACCAATTCAGGCGAGTTTCTGGTCAATCTGGGCGCCTCGGCCGTTGAAGTCGGCGGCAAAAGAATTGCCGTGGTGTCTTTTTTCCCGGCGACGGCCGGCGCCAAGTCGGCGGTCGTCAATATCTTTCATAACGCGCCCGGAGGGGTTTCCACTGTGCCTATATCGGGTGTGGCTGGTCCGTTCGTGCCGGGAACGTCGGGTTCGGCAATTTCCGTTGCGCCCCAATCCATCAATTTTGATACGGTGGGTGTGGGTTCGTCTCGGACGTTGAACCTTACAGTTTCCAATCCCGGTTCGGCGGTGCTAGTGGTTTCCGGTATCGTTTTGGCCGGCGCCGACCCATCGCACTTTTCTTTGTCCCGGACCAACCTTGCGGTAGAACCCGGTCAAGAACGTTTCATCAACGTTACTTTCACACCAGCTTCGGTCGGTCCCAAGACAGCGACACTGGTGTTGGCCAACAACACGGCTAACCCGGCCATCACGGTTTCACTTGTCGGAACGACGCCGGTTTTCTTTGCCACACCAAGGGTAAGTATCTCGGCGGATAGGCGGGAAGGTCCGGCGCCGCTCGTGGTTCATTTTTCCAACGTCAATTCCGGTGGGCAAGCCAATTACTGGGAATGGCAGCCCGGGGATCGCAGCGGAATCGGCTTAACCACCATCATCAAACATGGGGGTGAGGGTGGCGATACACTGACATATGTTTACAGCCAGCCGGGTGTCTATCGTCCCAAGCTCGCTTTGTTCGGGCCGGGCGGCGGCGATGCCCAGTACATGGCCGATTCCATCCTGGTTCTGGCGCCCCAGCCGCCCCGCGCGGTTCTGCGGCTGGATTCCGATTCGCTCCGGTTTGGCTCCATCAGCGTCGGCGGCGGGATCGTTTCCAGTTTCCGCGTCTTTAACACAGGCGCGGCGGAACTCCATGGTCGGGTAACGTTGGATGGTGATAATTCATTCAACGTTACCTCGGGTGATTCGATCCACATTCCCGTCGGTTCGGAAGGACGGGCTATCTCCATCCGATTTGTGCCCTTGTCCGCGGGCGCGAAAAATGGTCGGTTGATCGTCAGTTACAATAGTGATTCATCGGAGGAAATCATTCTTTCCGGAGAAGGCGCATCCGCGGCTGTTGATTTAACCACGGTTGCGCCCGGGCCGCGATTGGTGGCTTCGGTAACGCAGGCCGATCTCGGCGATATCTTTGTGGATCGGGATACAAGTTACGTGATGATCCCGGTGCGAAACAGCGGCGACGCTGTTTTGACAGGCCGATGGTTTTTGGACGATGATGGTGGTAGTTTCTCGGTAACGCCGGATTCAACCTCGCTCTCACCGGGCCTGTCCGATACCGTGACGGTGGATTTTACTCCCCAAATCGAAGGAGAAAAAACGGCGCGGCTGTATTTCTTTCACAACGCCGCTGTCCAGCCACTGGTGATAAGCTTGTCCGGTACAGGCAAAATGTTTGTTGTTTCGGCGGGGCTGGTCGATTTTGACGGCAGCGGGATGGTTGATTTCGGCGATTTCTTTATGTTCGCCGAGCACTTCGGCCAGTCCCTGTCTTCGGCAGAGATCAGAATCTTCGATCTTAACGGAGACGGCCGGGTGGACAACGACGATTTCTTCATCTTCGGCGACTTTTTTGGAAGAAGGGTAGAGCAAGAGTAAGTAAGTTCTTCAACAAGGCCCCGAGCGGTAAACCGCTCGGGGCCATTTTATTTTCGCCACAATACTCCGCCGCGTCAGACGCGGCGGAGTATTAAAATAGGAGCGAAAATATCCCGAGCGTAGTCGAGGGATTACCTTTAATTAAATAAGATTTTTGGTTTGCGGGGGAGTTTTAATGCCAAGATGGTTGTAAGCCGATAGGGTGGCTTCGCGGCCTCGGGGCGTGCGGTTAATAAATCCTAATTGCAGCAAATAGGGTTCGTAAACTTCTAAAATAGTGTTTTCCTCTTCGCCGCTGGAAGCGGCCAAGGCCTGCAGGCCCACCGGCCCGCCGCTGAATTTTTTTATAATCGTTTCCAATATCTTTCTGTCC
>CAZGLK010000048.1:0-5936 GCA_964526375.1 uncultured Candidatus Saccharibacteria bacterium
CAAGCGGCGCGACCCTGCCGCCAGGCTCGGTATAATTATTATCCCCTTGTCTCCGCCCGCCCGGGAGTACCAGATCGCCCCGCCTTGGGTTATTTGCGTTTACAAGTAAGATTATTCTACTCAATCCAGAGTCTTGTGAGTCCACGGATTGACGCCATCTTATGTTTAACTGGCTATCAATAGGTAAAACCTCTCCACCGTTTGGAGAAATGATAGTGAACCCGCCAAGCGAAGGAACATCAGGGACGTTCTCCTCGGTTGGGGTCGGAGTTGGGACGCCACCGGGGCCGCCAGTTCGCGGATTGACTGTCACCGAAATGCTCCTTCGTTCTATCTGGGTATCAACGGCGTTGGTAACCCGCAAAACTATATTGACGGCCTTTGGGGTAGTAGCGCTGTTTGTTACGGTAATTTGGGCCGGGAACAAGGTTTCATGGAAACGATAATGGTAGTTGCCCCGCGGCCCGCAGTATTCCCTTCCGGCGTAGTTAACAGTTACTGCATTATCGTCATTTCCTTCGCAACCGAGAGTAATAATAGGAGAAATGGCAAGGCCCGTTTGCCTGGACGCGTTCAGGGTTACGGCAGTTCCGGAATCAATTGTTATGGATGTGGCCGGAGTTGGATTACTTGCGGAAGTAGCGGTGAAAGATGAAATGATTGCGGATGCATCGTTCGCGCCCGAACCGCTAGTCGGAGTTGCGCCGACAGAAAACTCCCGCCTCGCAATATTTCTGATAGAGCCTCCGCCCGCGCCTTCATACAAGCCAATCCAATACGCGCTCACCGAGTGAGCGCCGGGAGCCAAATTACTCAACCGACACTGAACCTCGTTACTCGCGTCGGCGTAAACATCATCTACCACGCTAGATGCGGCACACGGCGCCAAACTCGCGCTATCAAAATTGGCGTTAGCGGGAAGGTCTAGATAAAATCGGGTAGAGCCCCTGATATTTGAAGAGGCCGGCCTCTCGCTGCCAACTAACGCATCCAGTTTTACCGTCCTGGCCTTGGCCGTGGCCGTGTTACCCGATGTGGTTACGTTGACATTAGTACAAAAATTCAAACTGGCGTTACCCGGCAGGAAGTTACAAGTCCTTTCTCCGGCAACTGTTCCCGCGGGAGTTTGGACTTGCTGCTGGCGGAGAAAACTTGTTGACGAGGGGGCCCTCGGCGCCACTTTTATATTTATGGTCTTGGTTTGGGGCACTAAGCCATCGGCGTCGTAAACTCCGAGTTCGATGGAAAGATTCTGCTCGCTTGCGGCACCCTGCGGCAAGGTGATAACGGCCGAATCCGCGCCGGCCGGCACTATATACGGACCGTTGCCGACGGGGCCGCATTGCTGAAGAGTCGCGCCGGCGGCGTTTGCAACTTCCACCGTTATCCGATTGTCGGCCGGGCACCGCCAAACCGCAGACCTCACTCGGCCCGAATCGCTTATCTGGCTCGCAAACTTAACCCGGTCGCCGGAAGAAATGCGGTAGGGGGTCTCAACTGAACCGGCTCCGGAAACATTGGATAAGCCGTTGACTTGGGTGATGGTAAAAGAAGTTATTTGAGGACGAGTGCTGATTGCGGTCTCGCCGGATTGCGTTCGGCCGAGGGCGCCGGCGGTCGAGGGAATTACCGTAACGGTAATCCCGGCGGATTGGGCTAACCCCAAAGAATCGTAAACCTGAAGGTCTATTTTAACGGTTGACGCTGCGGCGCCTTCGGGAAGGGTGAACCGGAAGTCGCCGGGAGAAGCGCCGTAAGGACCGTTAAACCCCGCTTTACAAAAGTCTTGGTTGGAAGCGGCGCGGTTCACCGTTACGCGATTATCCGGGTTACAGCCGAAACGGGCATCGCCAACCCCGCTGGTTTCAGACGTAATGTAAAGGGTTGATCCGGATACCACGGTTGGGTTGGTTTGACCTCCGGCAGTGAAACTGATTATCCTCGCTCGTGTAATCGTGGGCGGCGGAGTATAGGGGGTGGGAGCCGAAGTGGGTGTAGGTGTTGGGGGGGGGGTGGGGGTGGGGGTTGGAGTGCCAGATAAAGGAGCGGTGATAACGACGGTTGTCGTCCGCGATGCGGAACAGCCGCCAGCGCCGCAGGCCTGGCCTTCGAGAATGTATGTACCCGCCGGCGCTGCCGCCGAAATATTGAGATTGTAAGTATATATTGCGGCACCGTTCCCGCCGACATTAGTCAGCTCAAAAGACCCCGCGCCGCTATAGCCGAGTTTGAAATAGGTATGGTTCGCCGCCCCGCTGAATGTGACCGGGATTATGGTTGTGCCTTGAGGATATGACGGCTGGGGCACGGAGACGCTCTCAAGGTGAGGGCCGCCGGTTGCGACTGCCGCCGGAGCCTGGACCGCAACCTGCGCCGTCGCCGGGCTAGACGGGCCGCTGTCGTTGAAAGCGACTAAAGTGAAAATTACGCTTTGAGGCGAGGTGGATTTGTTGATTAGCCGCAAAGTGGGATTAGCGGTAGCCAGGATTGTCTCCGTGCCGCAAGCGTAGCCGACGACTTCCACTTGGCAGTTACCGTAGGAAAGTTTGGCGTAAGAATAGTATAAACCCGAAGCGGTCAGAGTTACGTCTGAATTGGATTGAATGCTCGCACTGCTTGCGGTGAGTGAGGCCGTCGGCGTGGGCGACAAAACCCTCAAAGCCGCTTCGGCCTCGTTGCCGGCGGTGGCGACAAAGCGCAGGGTCTGGACGCTCGCGGTGCTGTTGGTGACTATGACGGTAACACTCAACGTTCCGGCCACATCGTAGTTAATGCCGCAAGTTATGAGCGCGCCACTCGACAAAGTAACCCTGATCTGATTGGGGTCTACCCCCGAGACGCAATCATATCGGAGTTTGCCCGCGGTAGTGTCGCTTGAAACATTGAACTGAAGGGCGGCTGATCCGCCAGAGTTTATCTGCGAGGGCGAAGGAGTCAGACTATATATGGCCGCGGCGGTGAAAGGCGAGAGCCGTGAAACGGCCTGACTGCCGAAGAGTTTTTGAATCTGGCTGGCTATGTCGTTAAGGGCGCTCTGGAGACTCGAAAGCAAAGAAGCGATTTCGGGACTGTCTAAGTCAAGCGATTGGGCGCTGGAAAGCGCCGCCAAGCCGAAAAAACCGGCTAGTAACAAAACCACCACAAAAAGAGGTTTTTTCATTTATTTTTGGAAAAAACTAAGTTGCTTATCTTGCCTTTAGAATAGCATAAAAAAGGTCTAAACTCACCGTCCCTGTGGATAAACTGGACAACCGCTGACAAGCCTGCCCGCCGGAAGGCAGGCCTTCGGTCGCGGAAGTTGCGGGATAGTTGACTTGTCTCAACACAATTAAAACATTCTAACATTCTGCAGAATGTTAGAATGTTTTTCGTGGGGGATTTCTCATCCTCCGCGCTTCGTCCGGGCTCCCTGGCCGGGGCAGGCCGCCCGACTCGCGCTCCGCCGGAGCCCCGTAGCCCGTTGGGGCGCAAAAAACTTGGGCAGGGTGAGAGTCGAACTCACGAGGTCCGTTAGGACAACAGGTTTACAGCCTGCCCCCGCCCCCTACGGGTCTACCTACCCTTAATTGATTCAAAAACTGCTTAAATCTCGCTTGATGTTTTGGATTTGCCGGTCTTACCTCACTAAAAAACCTTATTACATCATTTCGCTTGGTAAGGTATATCTTGAAGCCGTTAATTTTTGAAGTACGATAACCAAGTACCCATAACATCCGATGAACTGATTTCAATAATGGTTTCGATTTATTATTAAACGATATTTGTACGCCGAAGCGTAGTTTATATATTGAACCGTCGGTATCAAAGAAACCGCGCAAAAACCTTTGTATATATTCTTCTTGCCTAAATATCCAATGGGGTGCATCTACCTGCGACAAAACTTTATTGTATACAAGTCCCCCTTTGCGTAACCATTCTGTTAGGTCCACGGAACCTATATATACATCTTTAAAGCCGGTTTTGCGAAAACCGATTTTAGGCTGCGCGCCAAAAAGTCTTTGCATCAAGTCTACCACGTACTCTGCATATGATAGTTCTTTTGTGCCCAAAGTAACAACTACTTGATAATATGATAATTTTCCATCGCCAAGCATTATTCCCCAAAACTCGGCTAGTTCTGAAGTGTACTGCTTGGGAATACATATATCCGTCCGTCTCCTTGCTATATAAGTTTCCTTTTTGTCGGGGGTAGATGGGATTCCTAGTCTAACCATACGCTGAAATGCCGTAGACTGAGCGATGCCCAAAATATTGCTGATTTCGGCTAGAGTATGGTTCTCTGTAACGTATAAACGATATAATTCATCAAACTTTTCATACTCCTCGCTTGATGTCCATTTTCGTGCCATACGCCCATTATACCAGATGGGATTGTAAAAGTGCAATTGATTACTACACAACGCCAAACTTATGACAGCCATCCCGCGGATTTGAACCGAGGACTTTATCCTCCCACCTATTGCCAAAGCCGGAGGTCGGATTCGAACCGACGACCTGCTGTTTACCCGCCTGCCATCGCCTAAGCCCATGGGAGGAATCGAACCTCCGTCGACGGTTTACAAAACCGTTGCTTTGCCACTAAGCTACACGGGCTCAGGCTGTGGCGGGCAGGCAAAACTATTGCTCTACCATTGAGCTAGGTCGGCTCTAACGGGGCAAGCAAAAGTGTTGCTCCGCCAATTGAGCTACATCGGCATTTTTAACGGGGTTAGCGCAAAACCACTGCTCCGCCATTAAACTACACCGGCAAATTTTGTAAGGGATTACGATTTGTTCCTAATCAAACCCTCTTTTTTCTCACCTCCTGAATGCGGGGATTTTTGGAAATCGTTGAATCAGAAACACTTCCCTGCAATTGTTTCCAATAATCTCCGTTAGTATTTCCGTTGCCGTTAAAAGCGCCGGCTGTTTTTATTTTCTGCAACAAACGCACCAAAAAATTATCAATCCGCAAAACGATGATATGGAACTTATAAAGCGCCCGGCCAACTATCTTTAAAAAGATCTCTTTATACTTTGCCTCTCTATAAAAAGTTTTTAGGTGAAGCAAAAAGATACGAACCTTAGCCGAATCTTCCTGCAGGCGCTCTGTTATTACCGAATCGGGAATAGCCACTAGTTCCGGTATTTTTTGCGTTACTTTATACCAAAGCCCGCCGGCGCCGGCCAAAAAAATAAGTAAAAGAGTAATATCTATAATCATATTTTAATTGCCAAAAGTCTAAGGACGAAGGACTAAAACTTTCTCAACAAAAAAACTTACACCTCAAACCTGATGAACTTTCCTATTTTTATATTCTCGCCGAACTTGCCGGCCGCTTCCCTAACGACTGCCCCGACAGTTTTATCCTGATCTTTTACAAAGGGCTGTTCCAACAAAGAAAGAGGCGCGAAGCGGGCTTTTAGTTTACCCTCCACTATTTCCTCGATTATATGGCTTGGTTTATTTAATCCACTCACCTCCTCTGCTAAACGGCTTTTCTCCGCCTGCCATAATTCTTTGGGTACTGCCTCCAAAGACAAATAAACAGGCCGCATGGCCGCTATTTGCATAGCCAAATCGTGCGCCAATTCTTTAAAGGCCGCGCTTCTTGCCACAAAGTCGGTTTCGCAAAGTAACTCCACCATAGCCCCGACCCGATGGTTAGAATGTATATAAGACTCTACGAGTCCGGCCGCGGTTTCCCTGCTAGCCCTTTTCTCAGCAATACCTCCAAGCCGTTGTTCAATCCACTTAAAAGCTTTCTCTGTATTTCCTCCATTTTCTTCCAAGGCCTTTTTCACGTCCGCAACTCCGGCACCGGTCTTTTCTCTTAATTCCTTTATCTGTTGAGTGGTAATTATCATAAAATAGTCTTTGCCGTGACAAAATGTAACTTCCAAAGACCTCTTGCATAATAACAATTCTACTGCAATTTCAGGATTTTGGCTGCAAA
>CAZGLK010000049.1:0-4203 GCA_964526375.1 uncultured Candidatus Saccharibacteria bacterium
TTTTATAAGTACCTCGGCCTCTTTCTTTTTCACGGCAGCTCCTTTTTTAATTTTGAGGGCCGTAACGGCGGCGCCCGCGGAAACGGCGATAACAAGAGCAAGCAGAACGACAATTTTTACTTTGCTTCGTTTCTGGGAAGGCTCGCTCCTCCCGATGGGCGAGTCTTTAGGAAGTCCGACCTCCCGGGGAGGTCGGACTTCTTGACTAGGCTCCTTGTCGGCTTGATCCGCGGTCAGGGTTATGAGCGCCAAATTTTTTAGTCCGGCCGCGTCGTTTTTTAAGTTGTCAACTAAACGGCCGGCGGCCAGATGTTTTTTTAATTTGTCGTCAGACAGCTTGTGTATTTGGTTGGTGGCCAAAAGCACCGTGTCGCTTAAATTAATTTGGGCCGTGACAATATTTTTAAAATCATTGGCGTGAACAATCTGGCGGCTGGGGCCGGGGCTAAAAAGAGAATGGAGTTCGCCGTTGCGCAAAACAACAGCCGTGGCTGGGCCTGTTTTGGCTAAGTGAAATTCAAATTGATCGGAGCCGTTTTTGTGTTTTAGGGCGGTAGCGATAATTTTGGCCGACAAGTTTATTGAACCATGCTCGGCCAAGAATTTATTGGCCCTCTTTAGGGCGAATCTCAACGCGGCCAGGGGAGTGGTATTGGTTTTTCGGTAAAAATCGTTGCGTACCAGTTGCGCCAGCGCGCCTAAAAGCTGACTGTTTTCTTTGCGGCTTTTTTCGGAGGTGAGTTCCGCCACCAAGTACAAATTGCCAACGGCTTCTTCCTGAGCCGCGGCGGGTTTGTAGCAAAAAGTTTCGGCGGCCACAGGGCTAAGAGGAGAATCTTCCAGTAAAGTTAGTTCTTGGGCGTGGAGTTCCATGTCAGTTGTTTTTGATACGAAATCTATTATAGAAGCAATGAGGCCACTTTACAAGATCGCGGTTGTTGCTATTATTACATATTATAATGCCAATACGCTAATAGATCGCGAATGACGCTAATATCAAATCTATTCGCGTCATTAGCGTAAATTTGTGTATTGGTGTTATGTTCGTATGAACGGTATGAACGATAAACTTATAGAAGAATTGTTCGGTTCCAAAGCTAAAGCCAGAGTGCTAAAATTGTTTGCCCATAACCCGCGGCTGGCTTTGCCGGTAGCCGACATTGCCAAGAGAATCAGGATTGACCAAGCTTTATGCCGCCGGACCATAATGCGTTTAGTCAGGTTAGGTGTGCTTAAAAGCTATGATATTAAAGACAAAAAGAAAAAGAAAAGCTAAGGAGGGTAGCAGAGCCGGCGCTTTACTATCTGGTAGGCGTTCTGTCCGGGGGGCGAAGAGAATCAAAAAAACGCCCGGCCGAAGCAGCCGCGGCGCCCAGCGGGTTTATCGTTTTAATACCGAGTTTCCAATAGCGAATGAGTTGCGCAACTTGGTGCTTAAACTTTCACCGCCGGCGTTTGCGCACATTGAAAAAGCTCTTAAAAAGGTAGGCCGCTTTAAACTGGCCGTGCTCACGGGGGCATTTTTGAATTTAGAAGGCGGACGAGTGGATGTTCTGGTGGTAGGGGATGATATTGATTTTAAGAAGTTTAATAATTTTATTAAGCAGCTGGAAACGCAATTCGGGGTTGAGTTGCGTTATGTGGCTTTGGGAGTGGAGGAGTTTTTGTATCGTTATGACATGATGGATCGTTTTGTTTTTGATATACTGGATTCCCCCCATAAGAAGCTCATAAACAAATTAGTAATTAAGTAATTGAGTAATTAGGTAATTTAGGTATATGCGCGATTAGCTCAGCGGTAGAGCGTTCGGTTCACATCCGAAAGGCCGCAGGTTCGAACCCTGCATCGCGCACTCTGTAAAATAAAATGTCCCACACCGAGTGTGGGACATTTTAAGAAATATCAACTATCTTCAGCGGTCGGTAGCGTTCACGCGAACTTTCCATTTGGCGCAAAAAAGCTTCTATCTGGTCAACCCGGTAGTAGCGGTAGTTATTGATGGGGTTGCGATAAGGCGAGAACCGGCCGGCTTTGTCCCAATTGCGCAGGGTTAGGGTGGTAACTCCCAAAATAACAGAGGCTTGTTTGATGCTTAGGTATTTGCGGTTCATATCATACATTTGATAACATAATCCTAAAAATCCTAATATATCCTAATGCTCCGAATAGAATCATGAATAAGGAATTATGAATTAGGGGCATGCGGATAAATTTGTAGTTTGGGATTATTTTATCATAATATACCAATCTTTTTCTCTTCTAACTATCAAGCTTTCTTATATCCAGTTATCAATGTTTATTATAATTTAATAATATTCTTAAGTTTATCCACCGTCAATGAGTTTTATCCACAAATGGCCTAAATATCAAGGATATCTTGGACATGGTTCTGGTCAGGAGAAACCGGTCAAAGGAGAGATGCGGTTAGATTCTTATGGCGGCGTATCGGTATTTTTGGTTTTTGTTTTTGACCTTATGTTTATCCACAGCGACACTTGTTTTGAGCTTATAAATAAATGATATAATAAAGCTATCCGATACCATATCGGATACATGGCACCCTATTTCGACTTTGCGTCGGAATAGGGCTTTTGTTTTGTGAAAGAAAACGATTATATTTTGATCAGCAAAATAGCAACCGAGACTCCGTATAGCGCGGAGTATTTGAGTTTGCTGTGCCGGCGCAAAAAAATTAAGGCCAAAAAGTTTGGCCGCAATTGGTATATTACCCGCCAAGCTCTGCAGGAATATATTCAAGGGCAGGGCTTGTCTATTATTGTGCCCCGCAATTTAATTATGCGGGGTCAGCCGTTTGGATTTAAACCAAAAATTATTTTTAATGATCAACCTTTGAACAACCCGATCCAACTAGCTGTTGAATCAACGACGGTTCAAAAATCAGCGCTCCCCGTTTTGCCGCCAAGCGAGCCAGCACATTTTGAAAATTTTTTAAAAAAAGAATCTAAAAATAAAGACGGCTATGTCTCGTTTGATAAATCGTTGGAGTCGCTGGGGCTTAAAATTTTAGATACTCCTCAACCAGCGGAGTCTCAATATTCACCAAGCTCGGCGCCGGAAATTAGGCCACCGGATCTGGTGCCTGTTTTTCCCAGGCCGGTTTTGCCGATCGTTGAACCGCCCCAGGAACCGCAAGAAGGTTTGGGCTATCTTGATTTTTTGAAATCAAAAGTCTTTGAAGTTCCAACATCTGCTCCGGAGAAGCTGGAAACAAAACAATTGCCGCAATCTCCAATAGTTCCTCAGGAAAAACCGATACAAGATAAACCAATTTCGCAAAAACTGCTTAAGTTTGCGCCTCGCAGTATTTTACAAAAACCCGCGGAGCCAATTGCTCAATTTTCTCCTGCAAAAACTGCCGCAGATAAACTTGCTGAAAAAATCCAAAACCTTAAGCCCAAATTTCCGATAGGCTTTCCATTTCCTGCTCCAGCGCCATCGCTGAGGGCAGATGTTCCGCCGCAGAAACAGCCTACGGAGAGACATCCTATTTCCAAAATTCCGGCTGTGGAGAATGTGCCTAAACAGGAATTAGTTGTGGAGCAACTAGTTCGTTTGCTGGAAGCTCGTTTTAAAACCCGCTCTTGGCTGTCGGAATTGTGGTTTTCGTTAAGGCCATCGCCATCAGGCTGGAGCCGCCGCAAATTGTGGTGGGTTGAAACGGCCGCCGTGGCCGCGGTGGTGATTGTGCTTACCGCCGGCGGGCTAAAGTTAAATCGGGCCGACGCTCTTTACGGAGTCATAAAAGAATTTTTTCAAGACGCCGTTACTTTGCAGGGCCACACGCCCGGCACGCACGCCAACGATGTTTTGCTTTTGGACAAAGAGGGCAAAATTTCCATTTACGGTCACATTGAAACCAAAGGCCAGTTGAGAAGTTATGTGGAGCAAGGCATTGCGCCGATTGTGGTTGACTCCACAACTACCGCAGAAAATTTAAGCGCCGACTATTTGGACAATCTCTCGGCTCAAGATTTTACTTTGCAGTTGGTAACCAAAAACGGCAATGTAACTTACACCAACGTGAAGCTGGAAGGCGGAGCCGAGATTGGCCATCTGCTTTTGGCCAAAGACGGCGCCGAGATCGGCAAGACTCTTTTGGTTAAAGGCGCGGCCAAATTTTTGGAAGATGTGAACTTGATTAAGAATCTGTCGGTGGGCAAAAACATTTCCATCGGCCAGGA
>CAZGLK010000049.1:4303-5822 GCA_964526375.1 uncultured Candidatus Saccharibacteria bacterium
TACGGCCTTAACTTTGGCATTGGCACCAGCACGCCGGGGGCGGCTCTAGCCGTTAAAGGCGCCGGATTGTTTGAGGGCTTCGTATCCGCAGATTATTTCACCTCCACCTCGTCAAACACATCTTGGTTAATGGGACAAATGGGTGTTGGTTCGACTACTCCGGGAGCGCAAATGGGAGTAAATGGGGCAATACTTTCGGAGGGATTTGTCTCTGCCGACTACTTTACCTCAACTTCATCAAACACATCTTGGTTAATGGGTCAGTTTGGAATTGGTACCACAACTCCCGGCGCTCAACTGGCCGTTAATGGCTCAATCATAGCGGAAGGATTTGTCAGCGCCGACTACTTTACCTCAACATCAAGTAATGCGTCATGGGTCATGGGTAATTTGGGCATCGGGACGACGACTCCAGGGAATCTATTGGCAGTAGATGGTGATGGGACAATCAGCGGCAACTTCTATGCCACGGGCACCACCACCACCTCATCTCTCATCGCCACCTCTACATTGGAAGTCCGATCAAGCGCTTACACCGGTGGCAGAGTCTTGGCCGTGTTTGATGATGTGTTCGGCTTGGGCACTTCCTCTCCCGGCTCACTATTATCCGTTCAGGGCTCGGCCAACATCGGCGACCTGATAGTGGAAGGCCCCATCAAAGCCTCTTACTTCACCTCCACCTCCACCACTAACAACACCTTTGCGGGAGCATTGGATGTAACGGAAAGTGCCACCTCTACATTTACAGGTGGATTAAACATCAGCACCACGGGCGGTCTCTCCTCGGCCACGGGATTAACAATCACCGGAGGCGATATTCTCTCCAGCGGCAAGCTGACTCTCACTGGCGCTTCAACCTCAACCCTACCTCAATTAAACGCTTCCACCATATTGACCGTGCCCACACTGGAGATCTCAACCATTCTCAAATCCAGCGGCACGGCCACATCCACTTTTGCGGGAGGAGTATCTGTTACAGGGGGATTATATGTCAGCAGCAATGTTGGTATCGGGACAGCAGCACCTACTGCGTTACTGCACATAAGCAAGGATTCGTCTGTGGATTTTGAGGGGATTAGAGTGATCAATACAAATGGCGGCAATGACCGTAGTTTTATCTTTTTCCCGCGACCGGACAGCACTACGAGGGGACTATTACTGGGGCATCAATTTAGCAGGACTACCCTGCCGAGCGATTACGCTAACGCAAACTACATAAGAGCTTCCGGCAGCGTCTCGCAGAGTTTAGAAATACAAGTGGGTTTAGATGGCAGTAGTGTCGCGGGGAGCTTGTCAATTAACCCTTATGGTGGGAATACCGGCATAGCAACAACCACTCCTGGATTAAAACTGGATATCCACGGAGATACCGATGTGGCTGGAAATCTCTATGCTCTGGGTACAACAACCACCTCAAGCCTTATCGCAACTTCCACTTTAGAAGTCCGAGGAGTATCAGGCAGTGACCTTACGGTCTTTAAGGGTAGAACCGGATTAGCCACTTCCACTCCCTGGGGCA
>CAZGLK010000050.1:0-5328 GCA_964526375.1 uncultured Candidatus Saccharibacteria bacterium
TGCACACCATCATAACCCACAGAAAAAGTGTGTCATAACCACGATCGTGAAAAAGATGCTAAGAAGAGATTGGGAAGAGATCTTGAAAATCCACCAAGTCTAGTGAGTTTGTTTATGGGCTGTGCCAAGCTTAGCTTGGCACAGCAAGAAATTTTAACTTGTCGGAATAAACCTGGTATAATACAATTCTATGGCCTCATCACCTCTTATTTTATACATTGAAGACGACGGCATGTTGCTGAACATGTACCAGGATTTGTTTACTATCAATGGCTTCCGTTTCGCGGGGGCGCGTGATTTTGCCAGTGGGCGTGAGTTGATTAACAAAGAAAAGCCCGATTTGATTCTTCTTGACCTGATCTTACCGCCCCAAGCCAGAGGGCTAATCACTGAACTCTCGCCTCAATTGGGCTTGGATTTGCTTTCCGAAATTAAAACCAAGCCGGAAACAAAAAACATTCCGGTGGTTATTTTAAGCAACTTAGACGAACCGGAGGTAATGCAAGAAGCCCAAAAACGAGGCGCCGATGATTATCTAATCAAGATTAAGGTTTTGCCCAAAGATGTGCTGGCCAAAGTGCGCGATATTTTAGGCCGAAATAGAGGCTCGGCTTCCTGGGGAGGCCAAGCCTAGGGCCCTCGAGGTCGAACCTCGGGGAATTTTTGAGGTTCGACCTCAAAGTCTCAAAACAAAATCCCCTCCGATTCCTCGGAGGGGGTGGGAGGTAGTAAAAGCATTGGCTTTACTACCCCCTTTTTTGCTGATGGCGGGTGATGTGACACCCACGCATCACCGCACCAACAGCATTTTTTTGGTGCGAACGAACTGGTTCGACTGGTTCCTCACTTCCAGTCTGTAGAAGTATAGACCGCTGGCACCATCAGTTTATTGTAATTATCACAATCACAATATAGAAGAACCCACTTTGGTACCAACGATTTTTAAAAACAGCTCGTGCCGCGACTTTTTGAAAAAGGCGAAGTCTTCAATCATAGAAGAAAGGTTATACCCGTAATACCCTACCGTCTTTACACTTTCTTTGTCTTCTATTAGCCAAGAGAGGGTAGCTGCTAAACTTGGATGATCTCGCGGATCATCTACAACAATCATGTTTTTACCAGCCACTATATTCCGGGCAAAAAACAACTTTTTAGCCGATTCTCCTGAACACACTAGGCAAGCTCCACAGGCCAAGACCTCCCGGGGAACTACAGGGTTATGGAAAGTTATTGGGAATCCCCTTTCTAAAAAACATACAAACCGGCATGATTTTATGAATGACGGCACACGCCAATGAGGCAAGAACGGCAGTATCCGTATATGTTTTTCTAATCCCAATGCTCCAACAAGATCAAGCCAAGATCTAAACAGACTCTCCACACCATTGCTCATAGCTAACAGATAAAATGGTTTGCCGGTTCTGATCAGCGCAAGCGCATGTAGTAGATCAAAAGAGCCTTTGGTTTTCCCTATTTTACCGTATACACCTACAACCGGTATGGTTGAATCAAAGTCAGTCTTGTTCACACGCACAATGGCGCGCTTGATGGGATCCGGATAGTGAAGCTCCTCGCACCAGCTGTGTGTTTCCTCCACGATTTTCCCAATATCAAGGGGCTCGGCTTTAGGATTAAAATATTCCGTAGGTACGCTGTAAATACCATCAAATATCAAGGATTCTTCTCTTGCCCCTAAACTCCTTAATATCGGAACATACCAAGATGAAGGGGTAAGAACAACAGAAGCATTCCTGAAAACTTCTGAATAGCTGACCCTTAAGTCTGGATCATTCGCAAGCCGACCGATGTCGCTCCCGGCATGCCTTAGCGCATAAGGTATTTTGAACCAGCTTGAGACAAGAGCCGCTGCTACTGCGTATGGCTCAAGATATTGAGCGTATATCAGATCGCAACCGTGGCGTTTAATAACCACGGCAGTAAGACCAGCCAACCGCGTCACAAAAGGATTAGCCCAAGGAATATATGTATTTTGGCTAAACTGCTCATTTGTGCGGTGCACTGTCACGTATCCTCCGCCTGTAGACGAAAAACTGGGTTGGCACATACCGGCGTCATCTTCGTCAAGGAATATTCTGAAGGCTGGTTCCACTTCAGCAGCATTCGTCACTACATGTATCTCGTGTCCGGCTTCGGCTAACGATCTACATGTCCAATACACATACGCACTCACCCCACCCTGAATAGGGGGATATTTGGCCACAAACACTATTTTCATCGCGGGACACCTCCTAGTATATTTTAGTATGTAATGAACAAGCGAGTAACTATAGTATTTATTAACTCATTCGCTTCTTTTAATCAATAGCAAACAAGTATCTTATTGATGTTCGAGTCCGCCCAGATAACTTTTAACCGTCTGCACTTTTAACTCTTCAAGTGGAACAAAACTTTTAGTAAAACGCCGTCTGTGGACTTTCTCCGAAAAAAGAAGGTATGGCTCGGCCGGAAGTGAAATCTTTTCCAAGACCATAAGCGCTGCTGTGGAAACTATCTGTTCTTGTAATTCGGCGGACGGAAACTCGAAACCCATATTATTATGGACTAATTCGTGTATTAAAATTCCGAGTGTGAGCAATGTGTCTTTGCGAATATGTATAGTTAAGGGATGAGAAAATGAAGCGACATTCCTTACCGGATAAACATAGATTATCGGTTCGGCAAATTCTTCCCAGGAAAAACCGGTTATTTTGGGAATGGCTGCCATGATCGCCCTCTCAAATTTGTGGAATAGAAGTTCTAATAATTTACCCTCTGCTTTGGTTTTACGCCAAATCGTTTGAAAACTATTGGCATCGGGGCCAGATCCACCCTTGGCAAGTCCGTGGATAGTCCTGGCATATACCCTGCTGTAACAAAATTTTATTTTGCCGCCCGTAATACCCCGCCGCTTGCGGCGGGGATGGAGGGCTTTCAAAATATTGTCGGCGGAGCCGACACCTTGCAAGCTGAACCCGCCCGTCAAAAGCAGTGCTTTGACCCCCGCCCCTTGGGGCGGAGTCGGGTTCATTTTTGGAAATTGGATCATAGAGTGCCAAACATAGAATTAAGTAAAATGCGGTTTCATGTTTTGAAACCGCATTGTGAATTGAGGGGGCAGGATTTGCCTAATTTTTTCTACGCCGGCACTGATCCTGCTTCATAAAACTCCGGTTCGTACCTACCCGTATCACCATTATCTCCGCAACCGGTACAGCCATTGCACCCGCTGACGCTGGCAAAATCGCACTGACTGCAACCAGAGCAGGTACTCCCTGCCGCAACGACAGTTGGCGTGGGCCAGATGTGAGCCTTCGGCTCACCAAAATAAAGCCTGTAGTCATTCAGTGTCTGCAAATACTTCTCACGCGCTTCACCGTTGGATTTTTCTTCATCACTTGCGGGCTGATGATGAATATACCTTCCCGCCACGGCCCTGCAGAATTGATGATAGTCCGCCGTGAAACATATGAAGGTGTGCCACAACTCGTCTATGACCATTGACATCCCATAGTGCTGTTCCGGACGGATGGCACAGAGCACCAGGTACTTTTTCAGTTCCATGGCTTGCTCCTGTGCAATACCCAAAGGGAGCTCCTGCTCTTGCGCATATCGACTAACGATTGCGTCCATCGGAAAAGCAAGAGCTTCCAAGATTATCGAGTTGACATCTGGAGGAGATAAAACCTTACCCATGGGGGGCAGTCTCCTTTCTATTCTAAAGAGCTTGGTTATATCGTGTTAAGGTACTTTTTACCCATGTGATTACAATAATCACACTGATAATGATAATCAGTAGTCTTGGGTCCGTCAATAATATGTCTGTGGATAACTTGCTTGTGTGTATACTTTAAAAGTTCCCTGAAAAGTGCGTGATATTTTGGGCAAGAAAGGCGTGACACTGCCGGTTGACCCGCCGGCCAAGACAAATTAAGAGCCATAGACAAACACGACCCTAAAAAGCAATACAGAATCAATTTATGTTACCCGGCGGATCCGCTAGGCTATCCACATGGCTTTGGGGATAACAGAATAGAAATAGAAGGAGGAGGGGTGTTAACAACTCCAAGACGATCGTCTTAGAATTGTTAACACTTAAACAAACGAACAAGTGATCCGGGTGATCGTGGAGGAAGTGGAAACAATAAAAGCCCGCCGCAAGTTGAAGAATCTTTAACTTGATAATGTCGCGTCAGCCTGGTGCGCGGAGGTTCAATCTCGAATGGCCGGCTAGTTCGGCCTAATTTCTTTAAGCCGGGGGATGGTGCGGCCGGCGGTGAGGTTTAGGGTCGTGGAGCATACCAGATCGTCGGTGTCGGTTACCGTAAGCGCGATGTTCCTGCCGCCTTGGGTGCTGAACTTTACCACCATCTGCGGAGTAGTCGTGCTGCCGGCTAAAATTGTCATGTCGCTGTCGGGGGTTACAGTCCAGCTTACGGATTTCTCGGTGGCGCCCTCGCCAAAAGTGGACAGGCTTTTTAATGTAACCTGCTCGTCTATGGCCGGTCTCATGGGCGGGAACATGTCTATAACCGCCGAGGGAGCCGAATGCGCCATGGTTGTAAAACTAGCTCCCGCGGCCGAAGCCGAAAGATTGGTTGGGTCCCACACGGTTACCTGCCAATTATAGGTTTTATTAAAACCAAGAGAACCCGCCGGCGGAGCGTACGATGCTGATGCGGAAGAAACCCGGCCGCTGTCTTTAACCGCACTGCCGTCGGAAGCGTCGGTTATAACCACCTGATAAGCCGATTGGAGTTCTTCGTTGGGGTCGGAAAAAGTCCAGCTTAAAGTCCAACCCAAGGGATAAGCGCAATAATCGCCCGGAGCTTGCGGCGCTAAAGCGCTCACTGAAGGCGGCTCGGGTCGGCAGGCATAACCCCGCCCCGTCACTCCATAATTTGAGCCCCTAAAATGAATCCAGCCCATAACATCCGAGCCCCAGGCATAGCCGTCCCAGCGGCAACCTGTCGCCGCCACGCCGTAGTTTGACCCGCGCAAGCTGATCCAGCCATCCCAACCGTCGCTCCTGGCGCCGCTAGCGCAATCGCCGGCGGAAGATCCGGCACAAGCCCGGGCCCAGCCCGAAACTTCTCCGGTCTCCTGGCTCATTCGCGCCTCGCAAGTTCCCGAAGGGCAACCGGTTAATTGCGATGAATTAAAACTTATCCAGCCAACGCCTTCCGACCAGCCGTAGCCCGACATCAAACCATCGGCGGCAACTTTAACGCCATAATCAGCCGTGGAGCAGCTGCTGGTATTGGTGCAATTAAAACTCACCCAGCCGGCATTTTCCGACCAGCCATAGCCGCTTAAATTGTCGCCCGTTCC
>CAZGLK010000051.1:0-5113 GCA_964526375.1 uncultured Candidatus Saccharibacteria bacterium
CAATTTCAACATTTCTGCCGAGGACATTCAATTGATTAAGACAAAATTTCATCCTGCCCGCGTACTCAATTAAATCGTCTCCGCTCAACAAAGAAGAAAACTCTTTATCCACAAGCGCAGCCAGTCCTTGCGCGCTTTTGAAATATTGCCTTACAATTGCTGGGAATCTTTCTGTTAATGCTTCATCTGCCAAGGCTGCTTGCGTAATCTGCGACCGAAAGATATTTTGCTCGTAGGTATCAAGCTCACTTCGCTCAAATCGCATCTTAACCATTTGCTCCTCCATTTCTAACACTCCTTCGGTAGTAAATATGAGTCAAAAGAACCACCCCAAAGAACAACCCCAGCTAAGCATACCTAGCCTACATGGTCAAGCCTGTTAAACTTGACAGAATGATATAGACTTGCTATACTATATTTGTTAAGCTAGTACCTTAATTTTTGGCTTCTGCAGTAACAAAGGGTATGCTAATTCAGTAGTTTTTCCTTTGTTGCTGCAGAGATGCGGTTACCTCACAATTCACCTGCTGGATGGCCCAGTAGCGTGGTATTGCGGAGCACCTCTCCAAGGAGGTTCCTATGAGTCTGCTCATTCAGCGCGTCCTCGGTGTCGTGACAAACGACATCCAGGTCAGTGGTCTCACGTCGCAGGAGTTCCCGGAGTCGAGGTGGAGAGAAGCGATTCTCTTCTACCTCTTCGGGATCTGGGCCAACCGACAGAGTGTGACCTATCGCCCAAAGATTTGCTTCAGCGATATCACCCTCCGCCTCGACCGGTCCTCCGACGACGGCGAGTACTACGTCTACGGCACGCCGACCGAGGAACTTCCGTACCCGTTTCCCATCCGCGAGGACGAGAAACTGACGGTGCGGTCGTTCAGGCAGGTGGATGTGGAAGTGGCTCTGGCCCGGTTCGTGAAGAACGACCGGATCAAGCTACTGACGCTCTCCCTGCGTTACTCGGGTCGTCTCATGCTCTGGAAGAAGTCGCGGCGCGGCCAGTACGGCTGCACAGCGACCGACATCCCGAGATCGTGGGGCGTCCACGGGCCGGAGTGGTAGGCGCAGTAGGGATTAACGGACAACCGCCCCACCAAGTGTTGTCCAAAACAGGCACCGTTCAGTTGACGGTGCCTTTTGCTTTTAATTTTTCAAAGAATTTGCCACCAAGGCAGTAAATTTTTCAGTCCATTTTCAATTGAAAAATTTACTGATCGGACTAATTCAAGTATTCTGCCCAAGTTAGACTTTGACGAATAAAAAAGGAGGGCAGAGCCCGCGGTCTCCTGCTTAAAACCATGAAATATCGGGAAGAAGAAAGCCGCCTCACCTGTTCGGGATATTGGCGGCTGTAGATTTTGGTGCTGATGGCGGTCATGGCGTTACAGCTGCACGCACCGGTTCTCTTGCTCGATACTTGAACCATAGCAAGGTCGCGAGACCGAGTAGGAACAAGTTAACCGAGGTGAGAATCTCGAGCACCCACTCGTTGATGGCAAATGCGTAAATGACCCAGAAAGCGGTGGATAGAGTATAGACAACGAGTAGTTTGATCTCGACCGCTCCAGTCTTCTTCGTCTTCCAGAGTTCTAGTGGTTGCGTTGCCAACGAGTAGATGATACCCACAGAGACAATTGTGAACACTTCGTTCTTCCACGGGAGAAACGCCATTGCTGGAACCATGAGCGCAAGGCAGAAGAATTGCACCTTCTCCCACTTGGCAAAGCCCTTGTACTTCCACAGTCCGAGCAAAATCGGAATGTGGACAAGCGTGAGAGCCACACCATTAAACATGGCGGCGATCCCGTGGATGTGGATGCCGTAGAAAAAGAAGGCAGCGAGGGCGAACAGGAAATAGGAGAACCAGCTAACCGAGACCGATTCGCCGGACTTCCCTCGCCAGATCGCTTGATTCTGCTTCCAGAGGCCCCACCCCTCGATAAAGGTGAAAATGATCGCGCCGAAAGACCCGACGACGACCGCATTCCAGCCCCAGTTCTGGTACTCAACCGTACTTCTGACGAATTCGTACAACCCGCACCTCCTTCCTAGGATAAATGTGAATCAAAAGAACCACCCTAAAGAACAACCCCAGTTAAGCATACCCAACTTACATAGTCAAGCTCGTTCTACGACTTCTACGATGGTCCCATTTTTATGTGATAGCATCCAGGAAGGGACCAGTGTTTTTTAAACAAAAAAATTGGAAATTGATTGAAAATTGCTAAATTGTGTCCCTGCGGGACATCTCCCGCAGGGAGATAAATTGAAAATTATTGCCTTCTAGCTATCCAATGGCTTTTCAAACCTGGGTTCCCCGACCAAAGTATTCTCACTGGCGCTGCTGACACCAACCAGAACTTCCCTCGGCTTGGCGCCTTCGCCCGGGCCAATAAGACCTTGGGCTTCTAAAATGTCCAGCAGTCGGGCAGCGCGGGCGTAGCCGACTTTCAAACGGCGCTGCAGCAGAGAAGCCGAGGCCTTGCCGGCTTGCATAATAACCTCTTTAGCTTGGGGCAGAAACTCATCTTCCAATTCTTCGGCCTCGGCCGTTTTCTCCAAATCCAAGGGACTGACTTTAATCTCCAGAGTCTTAGCCGATGATAACACCGCCGATTCCTCCTCAACAACAGGTTCAACTTGATGGGATCTTACAAAGTTAACCACTTTTTTAACCTCCTTGTCGGAAACAAATGTTCCTTGAATCCGTTTAGGCTTGGCAGCGTCAGCCGAAATAAACAGCATATCGCCCGAGCCCAGCAATTTTTCGGCGCCAGCCGAGTCCAAAATAGTACGCGAATCAATGTGCGAAACCACCGCAAAAGCCGCCCGGCTGGTGATGTTGGCTTTAATAAGCCCGGTGATAACCTCAACCGACGGACGCTGGGTGGCTAAAACCAAATGCACCCCGACGGCGCGGGCCATCTGGGCCAGTCTCACCACCGCGCCTTCAATTTCGTGGCCGTAGGCGGCCATAAGATCAGCCAGTTCGTCTATCACCACCACAATATAGGGCATCAGCTCCTCGCCTTTTTTGGCATTGACTTGTGAATTGTAGGCTTGAATATCGCGACAGCTCCGGCCCGACAAAACCTCGTAGCGACGCTCCATTTCAGCCACGGCCCACTTTAAGGCCGAAACCACTTTTTTGGGCTCCACTATCACGGGAGTCAAAAGATGAGGGATACCGTTGTATAAAGTCAGCTCCACCCGTTTGGGATCTATTAAAATAAAGCGCAAAATTTCGGGTGAGTGCTGGAATAAAAAGTTAACGATCATGGAGTTGATGGCAATGCTTTTGCCCGAACCGGTGGCGCCGGCTATTAACAAATGCGGCATCTTGGTAAGGGTGGTCCAAACGGGACGTCCCGAAACGTCTTTGCCCAGAGCAATGTTCAAAAAAGTTTTATTCTCGCCGGGCTCAAAAGCCTGCAGCATGCTTTTTAAGCCCACAATCATGGGCCGAGTATTGGGAATCTCTATGCCCACCAAAGATTTTCCGGGAATGGGCGCCTCTATGCGCAGGGAGTGCACCGCTAAAGCCAGGGAGAGGTCTTTGTGCAAGGCGGTAATCTGGGCAAGTTTAACCCCGGTGGCCGGCCTTAAAGTAAATTGGGTTACGGCCGGGCCGATGTTAACCTCCGACATTTCCACCGGTATGCCGAAATTTTCCAAAGTTTTTTGAATAATAACAGCGTTGGATTTAATGTCACCGGTTACAGGCAGGCTGCCGTCGTCTTCCAAAAGTTCCAGCGGCGGAAATTTGTAGCCGGCCGCCGCGGGCAGAATGTTAAGACCGAAGGGGTTTTCCGCGAGGCGTTTGCCCGCCTGCGCCCCAGCTAAAACAGGCCCTGAGGCGGGGGAGTTTATGGTAACGGTATCTTCGGCCGGGGCCGGTTTGGGCGGGCCTGTTTTTAGCGCGGGCTTAATGGATTTAGCTTTATTAACCGCCATCGCCATGTGAGTAACCAAGCCCTTTTCTAAAACCAATTTCCTTTCGGCCACCATTTCACCCTCCAGATTAGGCTTAAAAATTATCTTTTCTTTAATTTGATCTTTAAGCGCGATTCTAAAAGTAATGAGCACGGCCGAAATAAGAAAAGCCATAAAAAATATCAGCGCGCCCCAGAAGCCAAAAAAATGCAGCCACGGCCAGCTGAATAAATAACCAACCACACCACCAGCGCGGCTGGATTGCCCCGCCAGTTCCATCAAACCCAACAAACTTAACAGCAGCAACATGCCGCCGACAAATGTAGAGCCAAGAATCTTTTTCTTTTCCGAAACCAAAACAAAAAAGGCCATCACAAAAAGCGTCAGCGGCAAAAAGAAACTGCCTTTGCCAAAAAGGTAGCCCGAGGCCTCGGTGATGCTATTAGACAACGACCCCGAAAAACCAAAGTAAGACAGAGTAACAGTTAAAGCCAAAGCCAAAAGCACCACCCCGGCCACGCCGCGCTTTACTCCCGACTCCAAATGCACCCAGCCCGAACTTTTGGGCTTTCTGGGGAGTCTTTTAACTTCATCTTTCGCATTCGCCATAATGGGATTATATCACAAAAACGGCTGTGGAGAGAGGCCTGGCCTCCCTAGGGAGGCCAGGCCTCTACCGACCTCTACCGACAACAAATCTTGACGGACAAAGGCAAGTATGCTTACATTGAGAAAGTTCTTAAAAAATGGGCTAAAAGATCAACCTTCAACCAACCACAGGAGGTAAGATGACACGCCTACAAACAATAGTAAAATCAGAGTTCTCACTGGAGCTCAGAAGGAAAGGTCTTGGGGTACAAGCCAGTATTCTTTTCGAAGAAGCCGAATTGCCAACCAATCCAACCAAGATAGTCGGGCAAGCTTTCTGCTTCATCTGCGACAAAGACTGGCGGGGAACAATAATCATGGGCAGTATCACCGGCCTCACGGCTAACAGTCAGGGCGTGGATGTCTACATCAGCGTGCCTGATGTAAACGACATACCCATCAGCCACATCTCGTATAACAGGACATACGGCGGGTGGGTTATGAATCTGTGCCCAAACATCGTGGAGGGCGAACTCGTTCTGTTTGTGTGATATCATCGATCTAAAAATAAGGAGGTGACAAAAGATGATAA
>CAZGLK010000052.1:0-5018 GCA_964526375.1 uncultured Candidatus Saccharibacteria bacterium
ACAAACAAACCCACTCCAGTTTGGATATGGGTGGGTTTTGTTTGTGGGGTTTCGCTGGATCAGAGCTCAATTTGTGTTCAAGGCTTAGCCTTCCTAGGAAGGCTAAGCCTTGAACCTCTATATCACCGTCCCAAGTTCCGTAGCGAGCCGCTTATGGATTTAAGCATGGTTCTTATTTGAGACAATATATGGGCGGTGCTGTCGTACACGGCGGCCGTGGGCGTGCTGGAGCAGGTGTAGGTGGCTCCTCCGCCAGTTGGCTGGCACTGGCTGGAGTTGCTGTCTGACATGCAGTAACTGCCCATGGAATGATAGCCCGAGGGACACGAGGAAGATGATGTGGAGGTGGTTGAAGGTGAGCTGTGGCAACTGCCGTCATACCAATAGTAGCTGGCGCCCCAACATTGAGTTTCATTGGCACAGGATGTTGGTGTGCCAGCGCAGGAAGTGGTTGATGTAGTGCTTGAACTACTGCACCCGGAGGCTGGTGTGCTGCTACAGAAATAAAGTGTTCCGTTAGCGGTGTAGTATTCAGACATAGGCGAGTTGTAGCAATTACCATCACCCATAATATGCCAGCCGGTGCCGTACTTGGTAGCACAAGTATCGGTGGATGTTGTGGAGGATGTTGAAGTGCTGCAACCTGACGCGTACGTGGAGCTACAGAAGAATAATGTGCCGCCCGCGTTGTAATATTCAGTCATGGGCGAGTTGTAGCAATTGCCATCACTCATAACATGCCAGCCCGAACCATACTTAGTAGAACATGTGTCCGATGATGAAGTAGTGGATCCCCCCGGCGGAGTACAACCGGTTACCGGCGAATCAGCGCCGGTGCAGGCTTGGGCCGGGGAACTCAGAGAATTTAAGGACACATACTGGGTGCGGGAGCTATTTAGGCAGTAGTTACCGTACAAAGTCCAATCAGAACCTAAACGTGAACAGTAGTTTGTAGAGGATGAAGAAATACATCCAGAGGCCGGCGTGGCAGAGCAACTGTAGAAAGTACCGTTGGGGGAGCGATACTCTGTTCTAGCCGAATTGTAGCAGTTGCCGTCGGAACCTAAAATATTCCAACTAGTATATTGAGAGCAGATATTGGTGGATGAGGAACTGCATCCAGGGGCCGGCGTGGCAGAGCAGGTATAAAGCGTACCACTGGAGGCGCGATACTCGGTCATGCTTGAATTGTAACAATTGTTGTCGCTCAAACTCATAGTGTGCCAACCAGTGCCGTAGCGGGAGCAAGTGTCTGATGATGCACTACAACCGGAAGCCGGCGTGGTGTTGCAGGCATAGATAGTGCCATTGGCGGTGCGGTATTCGGTCATGGACGAGTTATAGCAATTGTTGTCACTCATAACATGCCAGCCGGTGCCGTATTTAGAGCAGTCGGTGGTTGTTGTTGTAGTTTTGTTTACGCAGGCCGCGCCGTCAAAATACTGGCTGGCCGTACAGGATGAGGCGCGTTGGCATTTGGCAGAATCGGGCATGCCGAAGTCGGCACTGGTTGAAACTCCAGCATTAGGCATCCAAATGTTAGAACCCGACGGCACGGCGGCGCAGGCGGCTTTTAACTGTTCAATTCTGGCTGAATCGGCATCGGTTCTGATCCAAGACTTTAAGCCCAAAGAATTCCAGGCCTGTTCTTTTTGGCCGGATTGGGGTGTGATGGTGACTGTTGAGGAACAGCTGGGGTCGTTCCCGTCAATAAAACCATCACCGTCGTTGTCTTTGCCGTCGGTGCACAAAACCGATCCGGTTTCCACGGTCTGCTGGCCGTAGTATTCCCTCTCGCAAGTCTGGACGGTATTTTGGGAGGCGCTGGTTAAAACCGACCAAGGGATTGGATCGGGCGACTGGGCCCATGTTTTAATTTGCTTGGCTTCGGCCGAAAAACCGTATTTGACCATGCAGCTGGCAAATGAATCCGTAAGATAAATTGCCCGCCCCGAAGTGGTGGTAGTGATGTTAGTATAAACCACGCCGAATTTGGTTTCGCATTCGGCGGCCACGCTCTGGCCGCTCCCGGGGCCGTTGGCATAGCAGTAGGATCGGGCATCGCTGGAAGAGGAAACTACTTTGCCGTTGGAAAAGGTGTAAGGGAAGGTGAGGCCCTCGGCTATTGGTTTTACCACCACGGGTGTGTCTAGAGTAGTGCCGTATTGCGAGCTGGCGCAGTCGGCCAGCGTTAGCTTAAGCGGAAACGTGGCGCTATCAACCGTGAATACGGGCGAGGTCCATTCACTGCGGCAAGCGGGGTAGCTGGTTTGGACCTCGGCTCCTTTGGAATTATAAACGACAAACTTTTGAATGCCATCAGGGTCATAAAGATTTAGGATGTATCTGTTGTCAGTTTGAATTGAGGATACTTTTTTAAGCACCGCCACCGTGTTGGGTGTGCCGGCTCTGGGCTTGCAGGCATAGTAAACCCCGCACTGTACCGATTTATATACGGTTATTCTTTCTTCACCGGCCGGGCAACTATCCACTGTGGCCAAAGCCGGGCAGATGTCCGGTTTGAGCGGATCAACAATTGGTTTTTGCTGGCAGACCTGACAGCCCAGAGTGTTATAAGGAGATTGACCTTCTTTACACACTGGCATGTAGGCGTAGACCGGGCATTGATTGGGCCTGGGAAGGGGAGGTGGGTAGACATTATCGTCTCCAATAAACTCGTCATCCGGCGCAAGAGATTGTCGTAGTTCCCTGAACTTGGCGATGGTTTTGGGGCCGACTGTGCCCACCACATCAACTCCATATTTGGCTTGCCACTTTCTAACCGCGGCTTCGGTGGAGGGGCCGTAAAAGCCGGTTACAAAGCCCTGGGGGTAAATAGTTGGGTCTTGGGCCAAATATTCCTGAAGCGCCCGCACGTCATTGCCTCTGGAGCCGCGCCGAAGGGTGCGAAAGATATCGGGTGGCGGTATTGCGCCGCGCTCGGCAGAGAGCTCATCGTCGGCGCCAATCGCCGGTGCTGTTGTGGTTGGCGGAGCTGTTGTTGTGGTTGGCGTAGTTGCGGGAGCAGGAGTCGTTTCTGTAGTAGCAGGGCTGGACCGGAGTGTGGTTACCTGTTGCTGAAGCGCCTGCATCTGGCTCAAGAGCAGTTGGATTTGCTTTTGCAAGGCTTCAACCGAGGGATCGGTTTGAGCCAGCGTTGGTAGGGCCTTGACGCTAAGAAACAAGACACCTGCAGTTATAAAAATAAAAAGCAGTTTTTTATTCATAACTTTGTTTTTTGTGCGCCGAGCGCACGTAAGTTAATTTTGTTAATTTGTTATTGATGGTCTCCAAACACGCCTTAGCCAGCGTGGTTTAGTTCTATAGTTCAATTATAGCTCTTACGAACGCAAGTTGTCGCGCAAAAGTAATCCACAGCCCCGTAATACAACCCAGTACTATATGCTTCGCATCAGTACTGGGCTTTGCTTCTTCCGCTGCTCCGCCTCCCAACATAGTCGAAGCGAAGCCCGGTAGTGAACCAGAGGTTCTACTACTGGGTTGATATACGGGGCACAGCCCAAGAATCATGAAGCTCGAATCATGAATCGTGAATCACGAATCTGGGTTCAGCATAGTACTTTGAATTACGAAAAGTGTTTTTGTCATCCTGATCCGCCGGTTGGCAGAGAAGGATCCCCAGCGAATGCCGGGAGACCGCGCCTTTATCTTCTACGCAGCAGCTCCTTGAGTTTTTGCAGTAGCCCGCTCAAAGAATCCAGCACGGTGGATGTGGTGGTAGAGGTAGATGTTGTGGGCGCTGACAGGCAGACGCCATCGCGGCAACCGTATTGGCAGTTGTAGCCGAAAGAACTTAGTTTTGAGCCATCGCAAAATCCTTCGTTAAGCTGATTGTATTTTGTGCTGTCGGCGCAGTGGTCGTAGTAGATGCTGATAGCGCCCAGACTGGAATCTTGTCTGGAGCTGGAGATGTTGGGGTTTTCACCAAAAATATATCCGCCGGTGGCTCCGGCGCCATAAGGCCCCTGGCTGGTGCCGCGTACAGTGGGGTTTATGCCGTTATCCGAATCGGTGCAGGTTAAGGCGGGATCTTGGATGCCAAAGCCAACACTCCAGCCGCCGTTGTTTTCATTGGTTTCGGCGATGGCGTTGTTGGGATCAAGCGTAATGTAAACGGTTTTTGTTCCGCTGGTTGTAAAGGTGAAACTGACCGCCGCGTTGCAAGTGGCTCCGGCTGCCAGATTTGTCGGACAGTCGTTGGTTGTTCCCTGAAACTGTCCGCCTGCCGGCGTGGTGTAGCTAAAACTTGGCACGGAATTATTTACCGCGCCCTGGCCAATGTTTTTTATGCGGATGGGAATGGTAATGATTTCATTTTTAGGATACGGCGAGGTGGCGCCGGAGGCGCTTGATGCCGTGACATTGTCCAGTATCAGATCGGGCAGAGCGGATGTTGTGGCGGTAGTAGCGGCCCCAAGAGTAATAAAAGTATAATCATTGCTTATTGCAAGATTTCCAGCCCCGTCTTTGGACTTAACCCGGTAATGGTAGGTGCTGGCCGAAGTTAGACCCGTTAAACCCACAGAGTGCTCGGTTTTTAAGGCGGTATTGACAGCCGTTGAATTTCCGTAAGAAGTTGTTAAACCGTATTCCACCTGCGAATCCGAGGCTTCGTTGGTAAACCAAATAATGGTAGCGCCGTTAGCGGCCGGATCCATTGTGCTTACTGAAGAAATCACTGGCGCTGTGGTGTCTGATGTACCGCCCAAGGTAGTGGTGGTCACGGAAAGCGATTGAGCCGAAACATTCCCAGCCGCGTCATAGGCGGCAACATTGTAAGTATATGTTGTTGCCGGGTTAAGAGGGTAGTCATAATAAAAAGTGTCTACGGCCGAGTTTGGAGCAACATCCAATGCCAATGTAACGGATTTGACGTATACGCCGTCGCGATAAACTTTGTAGCCGCTAACCCTGGTGTTATCGGTTGAGGCGGTCCAAGAAAGACGAATTTGGCTTTGAGAAATGACGGCGGCGGTAAGATTGGTTGGCGTTGAAGG
>CAZGLK010000053.1:0-4637 GCA_964526375.1 uncultured Candidatus Saccharibacteria bacterium
CACCAATCACACTATTGGTCTTATTAGTCCTATAAGTCTTATCGGACTCATTGGATAATTGTTCCTGAATATACAACCGATAGGCCTTGTCGGTGGGCACGCGCCCGGCCGAGGTGTGGGGCTTGGCCAAGTATCCGGACTCTTCCAATTGATTCATTTCCTTGCGCAACATGGCCGCGCCAATGTTAAAATTGCGCTTTCCGGCCAGGGCCTCCGAACCAATCGGCTCGGCCTGTTTAATATGCTCCTCAATAAGAGTCTTGAGGATAGATTTTTGACGCTCCGTGATCATGAGTGCGATACTAATCTACTCCGATATTTCCTACTAATTACTAATAGTTACTAATCTACCAATGGATTATTAGTATATTTGTACTGATTAGTAATTAGTAGGGTTATATTGGCATCGTATATCCATTCTATTCTATTATCACTCCCGAGTCAAGAGTGCTAACCGCGTAAAGCTCACTGCGCTCGCCACGCGGCCTGCAGCCAAGGGGGATTGACAAAAAATCAGTAATCAATTAGCCTTAATAAGCAGGTAAGTTCCTTGAAACAATTTTTAGCTGGACGTGTTCTAAACACCTAGCGCGATTGAGGAGGTGAAAAAATGATGAAGGTTAAGACATTTAATGCTGGCTTGGCTCATGGCTGGTCTTCCACTTTTGCATATTTGGATAAGAAGATCGCGGAGCTTGGTGATGTAGAGATTGTGGAAATACAAGACACTTTCTACGCTACGCCAGCCGGTGTTAGTTTTGCAGACGAACCAAGAGACCCGTGCATAGCTCGCCGCATCACCTATCGGGATATGGAATCATAATGTTGAACATTGGATGTTCAACACATCAAGTGTCCGACACCGAGTGTTGGACAGACAACCCAAGTGATAGACATCGCTTGGGTTTTTTATTTTACCGCCGCTTTATTGTAGGGTCATCCTGAGCGGAGCGAAGGATCTTTTTCCTGGGCAGGAGAAACATGTCTTTATGCAGAGATTCTTCGCCTTCGGCTCAGAATGACAAAGAAGGGCGGTTGGAATAATAGATTGTTGGTATTGCCAGCCAGAAGATCACTAAACAGAAGGTTTCTGTTTTCAGCGATCGCTGGAAATAGAAACCTAAATAGAAACTTAGATTTATCCCCCATATCTTCTTCAAGGGCGGGGTTGATTTTAAGAAGGGCGGGCGCTATTTTAGAATCAGCACCTAATCCGCCTGTTCCTTCTGTTCCTTAAAAATCATTCTGGGGGAAGTCCGACTTCCCCGGCTCAAGGAGGCAAGTATGTGGCTAACCTATGTTGTTGGAGTATTAATGTCTTTGGTGGCCGTGGGCATCATAATACTGATAATCATAATATTTTTCCTGAAAGCGGGGCCGTTTATAATGGAAATGTTCACCGCCTGGAAAACCATTACCGATACACCCGATTTGCCATGGGAGGCAGTGGAAAAAATAAAAGCGGCGACTAGGACCTACGGCAAGCGAAAAAATATCAAAGAAATGCCCGAGCTTCTACAGAAGACCAACAAAGAAGTGAACAGCCTGCTAAAAGAATTATGGCGCAACATGGAGCAACACGGCCCCGCCGGCGTAATTATTAGCCCCCGGGATCAGGATCTTATAAAAAGAACTCTGGCCGCCTGTCGCCGCTGCCGCGAGCTTGACCCTGACAACGACATGGAGCCGCTTATGGGCGTTCTGTTGCGACTGGCCATAAGAAGCTCCAGCAGAGAAAACAACTACTAGAGCCTATCTCAAAAATCCAATTTCTGCTCCGACGCAGGATTTTCGGCTGCAAACTCCTCATCCCTCCTCGAAATAATCCCGTTATTCCTCGTCGGGCTTCGGTGCTTTCGCTCGAAAATCCTGCGTCTCGCTACGAAAGCGATTTTTGAGATAGGCTCTAACCCCCGATATCACATCGGGGGTTTCTTATCCCGATTTCCACAAATAGCTCTGCTCACGCCTTTCTGATATAATTTAATCATCATCCATCATCCATCATCTATACCCTAACCCCTAAACCCTAGACCCTACCCCCCCAATGACCAGCCTCAAAACTCCCCACACTTCTTGGATAGACATAAAAGACCCCTCGCCCAAGGAGCTCCAGTTTTTGGCCCGCAATTACGGCTTGCACCATTTAATTATTGAAGGCCTAAAAGAACCGACCGTCCGTTCCAACGCCGAAGATTACAACGGCTATCTTTATGTGGTTTTGCACTTCCCTATTTTTAACCCCGCCAAAAAAATATCCGAACCGGTAGAGATAGATTTTATAATCACGCCTGACACCTTAATTTCGGTTAGATACCAAAAAATAGAGCCGCTGGAGGATTTTTTGCAAAAATGCAAACTGCCCCAAAGCAGTCTTAAAGACCGCGCTATGTCTAAGGGCGCCATTTACCTGTTCTATCACATTGTTAAGGGGCTATATGATTTTTCACTGCGCCAGCTGGATCATGTAGACTCAAAAATCGGCCAAATTGAAGAGGCCATTTTCAGCGGCCATCACAAGGAAATGCTCTTGGCGCTGTCGCTGGCCCGCAGCGATGTGCTTAATTTTCTGCGCACTCTGCGGCCGCAAAACACGGTGCTGGAAAGCTTGCTGGGGCGATCCGACGAACAACTGGAAAAACAAGCCCGGCCCTACCTGATTGATCTTTTGGGCTTGCATCATCGCGTGCTCAACCAAGCCGAAAGCAACCGCGAAACCATAGAAGGCCTGCAAACCACCAACGACGCCCTGCTGGAACACCGCACCAACGAGATAATGAAGGTGCTAACCATTATGGCTTTCGTGACTTTTCCCTTAACGCTCTTGGCCAACATCTTCAGCATGAACACCCAAACCACGCCGCTGGTGGGGCGTCCCTATGATTTCTGGCTTATTATTGGTATTATGCTGGCGGCCGTGGTAACTTTTTTTGCTTACTTTAAGCGTAAAAAATGGCTGTGAATCAACGAACAACGAATCTGTTTCGAATTTTCGAATAAACGAATTCGCTTATTCGTTTATTCGCAATAAATTCGTTATTCGCTGATAAGACATGCATTTATACAACACCCTAACCGGCAAGAAGGAAGAACTAAAAACCGCCTCCGAAGCGGTTAAGCTTTTTGTCTGCGGCCCGACCGTCTACGATTACAGCCACATTGGGCACGCCAGAACTTATGTGTTTTTTGACGCGCTGGTTAAGTTTTTAAGAAAACGGCTCGGTCTTAAAATAACTTATCTGCAAAATATTACCGACATAGACGACAGAATAATCAATCGCGCCCGCGAGCAGGGCCAAGCAGTCGAGGAGCTTGCCCAGCTGCAGCAGGCCGCATATATCCAGGACATGGACTCCCTGGGAATAGACAGCGTGGATACATACGCGCCCGCGACTAATTACATCGCGGAGATCATCTCCCAAGTAGAAAGGCTGATCAAAAAAGGTTTTGCTTACCCAGCCGAAAGCTCCTCAACCACCCTCGGAGCAAGCAGTGTTTATTTTGACGTTCGCAAATTCCCCGACTACGGCAAACTCTCACATCAAAAACTGGCCGAGCTGAAAGAGGGTGTTCGAGTGGAAACCGAGCCGGGCAAAAAATACTTTGCCGATTTTGCCGTCTGGAAAGCGTCTAAAGACGACGAACCCAGCTGGCCCTCGCCCTGGGGCCGAGGACGCCCGGGCTGGCATATTGAAGATACCGCCATTACCGAAAAGAACTTTGGCCCCCGCTACCATATTCACGGCGGCGGGCTGGACTTAATATTCCCCCACCACGAAGCCGAGATTGCCCAAATGGAGTCCCTCTCGGGCCTCTCGCCTCTCGCCCAAATCTGGGTGCATGTGGGCCTGCTTAAAATCGCGAACGAAAAAATGTCCAAGTCGCTCGGCAACTTTATTACCATAAGAGATTTTCTAAAAGGTCACCCGCCGCAAGTTTTGCGCTATTTTATACTTTCCGCCCAGCACCGCTCCGAGCTGGACTATTCGGAAAAAAATGCCGCAGCGGCTGAAGCGGCCCTGGAACGGATAAATGATTTTACACGGCGGCTCAAAGAAATCCGCGACGAGGCAGCCTCCTTCCCCGTTGACGATTTCGTCGGGCGATTCTGGGACGAGCTGGAAGACGACTTCAATACTCCTCAAGCCTGGGCGGTGCTTTTTGAATTAATAAAAGAAGCCAACAAATTTATAGATAACCACAAGTTATCCCAGCGCGACGCTCAAAAAATGCTTGACTTCATAACCCGCCTCAATGATATCTTTGGAATACTGCCGGATCAAACGCAAGTGGTGCCGGCCGAAGTCATGGCTCTGGCTGCCGAGCGCGAAAAAGCCCGGGCGCGTGGAGACTTTGAGAGAGCTGATAAGCTGCGGGAAGAAATGGAAAAACAGGGCTGGAGAATCAACGACACTCCCGGCGGAACAAGAATAATCAAAATTCCTAATTCCTAATTTCTAATTACCAATAAAATTTCAAATGACTAATGACTAATTACCTTTGAACATTGGGATTTTGACATTGGGAGATGGTTTCAAAACTCTTTCGTCGCGAAATTTCAGTTTTTCAGGCGAGACTAGGAAGGCGAGTAAAAAGGATTGAGCCGTAATAGAATTACGGCGAAAGCCTTTTTGCGA
>CAZGLK010000054.1:0-4503 GCA_964526375.1 uncultured Candidatus Saccharibacteria bacterium
CCACCCCCACCCCTCCTATTCTAGGAGGGGAAAGGATTAAAGGGGTAAGTCCTAAATTTGATTAAACTAATAAAACTAGAAAACTAGTAAACTATGCCTCTAGTGTTCTTCGTGTGGCCGGGTAGCCATGGCAATAAACACCAACGTTAACATGGCAAATATAAACGCTTGGATAAAGCCCACAAAGATTTCCAGAAACATGAACGGCAAGGGCACGGCGTAAGGCACCAAAAACAAAACTATTGTCAACAGCACCTCGCCGGCAAAGACATTGCCGAACAACCTAAACGAGAACGATATTATTTTAACAAATTCAGAAATAAATTCAAGCAGGCCGATAAAAGACTTGATTGGGTCTTTGATGTTGAAGAATCTGGAGAAATATTTTTTAAGACCCAGGGCCAGCGGCCCCAAGATGTTAACTGCCAAAACCGACACTACCGCAAGAGCAATGGTAAAGTTAAGATCGCTGGCCGGCGAGCGCAACAGCGGCACCGGGCCGTGCCCGGCGCTTTTAAGCACCAGCGAGCCGATGCCCGGAAAAAGCCCCAGCCAGTTGGAGGCGAGTATGAAAAGAAAAATAGTGGCGATAAGCGGCAGGTATTTTTCGGATGTTTTCCGCTCGCCCAGAACCGAATCCATCAGTTTCAAAATCTCTTCCAGCAAAAGTTCAAAAAGGCCCTGCAGTTTGCCGGGGATCAAAGACATTTTTTTCCTTAGTGTCAGTCCGACCGCGACGAGCACGGCCAAGGCCAGAAAAGACAATAAAACTGCATTGGTGATACTCCACGAACCCAGATGGAACAAAGTCTCGGCTTTAATGGATATCTCCGGCATATGTGTCAGACATATTACACCACATTTCTATGTGCACCACCGAGTGGTGCACAAGGCATATTGATATTTCGGTAATGTCATACTTGCTTCTTGCTGATGGCCGATTGAATAATCTTGTCCAACAATTCGGGAAATGATATGCCCACCGCGGCGGCGGCTTGAGGATACAAGCTTGTTTCGGTCATGCCCGGAATAGTATTTGTTTCAAGAACAAAGATATTGTTTCCCGAAACAATCATGTCAGTACGGGACATCCCCGAGCAACCCAGAATCTCGTGGGCTTTTAAGGCGGTGACTTGAATATCCTTGATTATATTTTTGGGCAGACGGGGTGGAGTAATCTCTTCGGTTGCGCCGGGGGTGTATTTTGCTTGGTAGTCAAAAAATGTTGATTTCTTGGGAATGATCTGTGTTGGTGGCAGTGCGATTGGCTCTTTGCCGCCGCTTTCATCTAACACGCCACAAGTAATTTCTGCACCGGAAATATATTCTTGTGCGAGAACGGTATTATCATAGGAAAAGGCCAGGTGCACCGCATTTTCTAAATCATCAATTTTTCTAACAATAGTTATGCCAACGCTAGAGCCACAATTTGAGGGCTTAATGACGCAAGGAAGCGAAATTTTTTCGCTTATTTCTGCTGCTATTTTATTTCTATCTGTGTTCCATTGTTTGTTAGAAAAATTGATATACTTTGGAACTTTAAGGCCGTGGAACGCAAGAAGCTCGCTGGATTTTAACTTATCCATAGCAAGTGCACTCGCTAAAACTCCTGAACCCGTATATGGAACTCCCACTAACTCCAAAAATCCCTGCACCGTGCCATCTTCTCCATATGTGCCATGCATGGCGATGAAAACAACATCCGCACCTCTTTCGGTCTTTAACTTATCAATCGCATTACCAGTTTCCAAGGCAACTAAACTTTTTTCTTCTTTGTTTCTATTGCCAGTAAGAAATTTTTTATCTGCTGGTGGTAAAAGCCATTTTCCGTCTTTTGATATGGTAACTGGTGTTAGATTGTATTTGGTTTTATCAAGCGCATTTAAAATGACCCTTCCAGTTGCCAGAGACACGTCGTGTTCTGCGGACGGGCCGCCAATCAAGATGACTACATTTAGTTTCCTGTCATTCATACATAGAAAATCTGCAGGGCGCAAAGGTCAATGTGCACCACTCGGTGGTGCACATGTGCTTATTGGTCGGGCTGCCGGGAGTCGAACCCGGCCTAAATCCTCCCGGGAATTTTAATTATTGTCGGAGTGGGGAGAATCGAACTCCCGCTACATCCTCCCGGGAATTTTCGTTTCTTGGGTCGGGGTACCGAGACTCGAACTCGGACTAAATCCACCCCATGGACTCGTGCTGCCATTACACTATACCCCGTCCGAGATATCCCAACCTAAGAAACGACGAAAATTATTTTCTAAAATTCCCGTCGGAGTAAAGACATTTACTCCAACCCCCATGGACGCGTACTGCCACTATACTACACTCCGCCCGCCAATAATTATGAAAATTGAAATTTTCTAAAATTCCCGCCAAAAGCAAAGACATTTGCTTTTGGCCCCCATGTGTGCGCCTGCCCCGTAGCGATGCGGAGCATCTGCTACTGGGGTACTGCCGTCATACGCCAGCCCGATGACCCAACAACTTTTTAGCTCCTTGGGTTCAACTTTCTACTAAAGTATAAAGGATCTTTGTGCGAGGCTTTGATGCATTTGGCGCAGGCCTTGATTCTTTTACCAATGCCAATTTTAACCCATTGCAGATTGGGGTGCTGTTTTTGTTTGACGGTGGGGTTGTAGTGGCCGCGCAATAAAACGCGCTTAACGCGCCAGCCGCTTACTTTTTTGCATACCTGGCATTTCATATGGGTAACGAATTTACGAATATGGATACGAATGTACGAATAAGACTAAACATGTTAGAATCACTTTAACATGAATAAGGTAGGCAATCAACCATGATATTTTTTAGCTTGGCGGTTTTGATTTTGTCGGTGGTGGTGCATGAGGTTTCGCATGGCCTTATGGCGAACAAGCTGGGTGACCCCACTGCCAAACAGCTGGGGCGGTTGAGTTTGAATCCCATAAAGCACCTGGATTTTATGGGCTCCTTTTTGGTGCCGTTAATATCGTACTCGCTGGGCGGGTTTATTTTTGGCTGGGCCAAACCGGTGCCTTTTAATCCCTATAACTTAAAAAACCAAAAATGGGGACCGGGCTTGGTGGCGCTGGCCGGGCCGGCCTCAAACTTGGCCATTGCGCTGGTGTTTGGTTTGGGTTTAAGGTTTATTCCCAACTTGCCGGCAGCCACGGTGCTGGCCAGTTCCGCCATCGTCTACATAAATATCTTGCTGGCGGTTTTTAATTTGGTGCCTCTGCCGCCTTTGGACGGCTCTAAAATACTGGCCGGTTTTTTGCCCTATCGCTACGAACGGCAGTTTTTAATGCTGGAGCGCTACGGCTTTTTACTGGTGCTGGTTTTTATCTTTTTCCTATTTCCTTTAATCTCTCCCATTTTCCCGGCGCTGTTTAAGTTGATAACCGGTTTTCCGTTGCTGTTCTGACTCGGAGTTGGTGTTTGTTGGTATCGTCCATGGGATAAGGTACAGAACACATGTAAATCTAGGTCCTATCATTAACAAACGATCGTTTGTTAATGATATAATTGGGTGTTGGTTGGCTATTTTAAGTTTTTTGTGTTATCATCCAGGTGGTGTACATTTTAATTTGGTCCGCAGTCAAACCAGCCAGTCAGTCAGAAATCAGAAAGGAGGAGCAGTGATAGCTATTCATATATTTGAGTTACAGGCCCGCGGGATTACATGGCAGTTTGTGGATTTTGATTTTGAATCCGTTGCTTCGGCAATGGAATTAGACCGGGCGGTGCGGGCGGCGGTTGAATGTTTTGTGCCCGGCAAGGTCGTTTTGTTCCGCCACTTCGATGGGTTGCCTGTATTCGCTGATGAAGCGGACATAGACATGGAAATATTGACTCTGCGCCTGCAGGTGCTTATTACTCTGCTCGGTCAAGAATCAATGGCGGTGGGCGTGCTGGCGCCGGGCGGCTTCAGCATTATCTCCAGCAAGAGTGACATGTTGAGGGAGGGAGACACGGTTGCGGTAGATCTGAGAGGTTGACTGGTAACGAGTTCTTTTTGGGGCGGGGCGGTTTTGGTTGTTGGTTAGGTGCTCACCTCCTGATGACCAAGCTTCCCCGCCCTTTTTATTTTCGTCCGCAAGAATACCCCCGTCTTGGCGGGGGATGAATTGCGGAGCACGAAAATAACCCCGCCCCAATTTTGCCATTCTTTGTTGGTGTAATGCTGGAAAAAGAATGAGGTGATTTAAACAAAGCGAAGCGCGTGCGCGAATAGCGCCTCCCGCATATGGGCGAAGCGCTTCGCCTTTGAAGACGAGCAAAATTGGGGCTGGGGTAATACAAGATGAGATGCCCCGCCCCTCGATAAGCTCGGGGTGGGGGTCGAGTTCATATTTATATGCTAGACCATTGACAAGCCCAGTAACTTAACTAGTTAAGTTACTGGGCAAGTAGGTTTCTAATTTCAGCGATCGCTGGAAACAGAAACCTTTAGTTTTGTTCTAAGAAACGAGATCGGAAGAGCGTCGTGTAGGGAAAGAGTGTTTGCGAAGGTGTAGA
>CAZGLK010000055.1:0-4414 GCA_964526375.1 uncultured Candidatus Saccharibacteria bacterium
ATTGCCCGCCAAAAGCAAAGACATTTGCTTTTGGCCCACTCCGCCACCGCCGCAATTTTTTAATTAACCTCTATAAAGGTCTAGCCTATATAGGAGCCTGGAGCCGGAATCGAACCGGCGACCTCGTCATTACCAATGACGTGCTCTAACCGACTGAGCTATCCAGGCATGCCTTCCATTCATCCCTTACTCACCTTAATCCGACGAAGTTCGCGCGTCTTAACCCGGGCTGACACCAATCTTTTAGTCTCTGGAGTATTATCACCCTCCGAAGACAACATTTCAACACTCGCCGCCGACCCTTCCTTGTGCACCACCCCGCCCATTTCCAGCAATTTAGTTATAACATTTTTGTCTTTGGAGCCAAGTTTAACGGCCATCTTAAAAGCCTGTCTCGCTTGAAAGGGCTTGGCGTTTTCTAAATATAGCCAGCCCAACCGCTTGTACACGGCCACATCTTTGGGGTTATAAGCCAGCTGGCTAATGTACTGTTGCTCCCGGGCAGCGAAAGCAGAGACCGGTCGTGGTACCACTGCGATAATTGGCTTCATCTTATCAACCTCTCCATCATCAGCTATTTTTGCTGCTTTCCAGCTTGCCAAGCCGACCTTCGGGCTAATTGCAGAAACATCCGCCTCACCCGTGTTCGACGGCAGGGGCACATTTTCTTGAACGGTTTTATTAACGGCATCTTCGTGGATTCTCTGGCGCCGGTGCCTCATTTCCAATAACAGCTTGCCAAAAAAATTATCGGTTTTTAAGGTAACTATTTTAAGCCGATGAACCGTTTTGGTGGATGTGTTTATAAAGAACTTCTTGGATTCCTGCGCCAAAGTCGCCCAGTATTTTTGGTAAAAGGTCGGGCCAAAGTCCTCCTGCGCCAGCTGGGCGTTCCAGTTTTCTAAATCCCGCGGGATCTTACGATAGATAATTCGACCAGACACTCCCAGACTGACCAGCAATAATGACAGGGGAATCAATACAAAAAACATTAGCTAGACTGATAAAATAATCCCAAACTACAAATTTATCCTAATGATCCTAATTCATAATTCCTTATTCATAATTCCATTTGGAGCATTCGGATAAATTAGGATTTTTCGGATTATGTTATCGGCTGCCTAAATTTGAAACCTCACAAACCGCCCCACCTTAATATTCTCCCCCAACAGCGCCACGCGGGAATGAATATGTTCTTCCACCGTCTCCGACTCGTCTTTAACAAAGGGGGCGGCCAGTAATTCGGCGGCATCTTGAGGCTCGGCGGCCACCACCTGCATGGCCAAATCGTGGGCCAGTTCCTTAAAAACAGGGTTACGGGCCACAAAATCGGTTTCGCACAACAACTCCACCAGCGCTCCAGTCCGGCCGTCGCCGTGAATATAGGGTTCTACCAAACCCGCGCCGGTGGAGCGCGCCGACTTTTTTTCGGCCGTTTTAAAACCCTGCTCCTTTAAGTAACGTTGGGCCTTGTCAAAATCCCCGCCGCAATTTTCCAGCGCCCGTTTGCAAGCCATCATTGAAGCGCCGGTAAGATCACGTAGCTTTTTTACTTCAAGACTTGGAATCTCCATCTTGATAAAATAATCCCAAACTACAAATTTATCCTAATGATCCTAATTCATAATTCCTTATTCATAATTCCATTTGGAGCATTCGGATAAATTGGGATTTTTTGGATTATGTTATCATAACATTTTTCAGTTCTTCTTTGATAGCTCCCACAAGCAGTCTTAACACATCCACCGAGTCGTTGTTGGCCGGAATAACATAATCGGCCAAAGTAGGGTCGGAGCCGGTGTCCACCACCGCCACCACTTTTATGCCCATTTTTTTGGCCTCACGCACGGCGTCGCGCTCGGCCTTAACATCGGTCACAAAAATGGCTTGAGGCAATGTCTGCAGGTTTCTGACACCACCCATGTCTCGGGCCAATTTAGCCAACTGCCGTTCAAAATCAAGCTGCTCCTTTTTAGTATACTTGGACATTTCACCCTGCGCAAACTTTTTTTCCAGATCCAAAAAATACTTAAGCCGCTCCTTGATTATTTTAAAGTTAGTAAAAAGCCCGCCGATCCACCGGCCGGTTACATAGGGCATGCCTAGCTCCTCGGCCGCTTCTTTAATTAGATCGCGCGACTGAATGCGGGCGCCCACCCACAAAATAATCCCACCTGATCTTACCAGCTCGCGCAAAAAATCAACCGCTTGGTTTAATTTGTCCAGTGTTTTGGTAACATCAATTATGTGCAGATTATTGCGCACGCCAAAAACAAATGGAGCCATCTTGGGGTTCCATTTAGACTTCTTGTGCCCAATGTGGGCACCCGCTTTAAGCAAGTCTTCTACATTAACCATTAACTTTTGACTTTTGGGTAACGAATCTACGAATTTTTACAAATGTACGAAACCATCTCATTCGTAAATTCGTAGCTATTCGTACATTCGTTACCGCTTTAGCAACACCTTCCCACCTTAACAAAACACGCCCTCGTTGTCAAAATACTCAAAACTTGCTATCCTACTGATGTATGAGAAAAGAAATCCATCCCCCCTATTTCCCCAAGGCTCAAGTCAAATGTGCCTGCGGCCACACTTTTACCGTCGGCTCCACCAAAGAAAAAATTGATGTGGAAATTTGCAGCGCCTGCCACCCTTTTTACACCGGCAAAGAAAAGCTGGTTGACACCGCCGGAAGAGTGGAAAAATTTAAGGCTAGGATGGCTAAGAAAGCAACTTTACCGACAAAAACCAAGAGAGCCAGAAAAGCAAACAAGAAGCGGAGTTGATAATATAATCCAAAAAATCCGAATGTATCCTAATACTCCTAATAACAAAATTGGGAGAATTAGGATAAATTAGTGGTTTGGGATTATTTTATTAACTATGACTGCTTCTGTGATAATTGAAATCCGTCCCGGTACTGGCGGCGAAGAAGCCGCTTTGTTTGCGTCTGACCTTTTTAGAATGTACAAAAACTATGCCTTAGGCCGCGGCCTGGTTGTAACCGTGCTTGATTTTAACGCCACTTCGCTGGGCGGCACAAAACAGATTGTTTTTGAAATCAGTGGCCATGATGTTGATAAAATCTTCAGCCATGAAAGCGGCGTGCACCGCGTGCAACGGGTTCCCAAAACCGAAAAAAGCGGCCGCATCCACACCTCCACCGTATCGGTGGCGGTATTGCCTAAAGCCACCGAAAAGGATATGCCCATAAACCCGGCCGACTTAAAAATTGAATTTTTCAGATCTTCCGGCCCGGGCGGGCAGAATGTTAACAAGCGCGAAACGGCCGTAAGAATAATCCACCTGCCCACAGGCACGGTGGTTACAGCCCAAACCGAACGGGGGCAGGAAGCCAACAAACAATTCGCCCTTTCCATTTTGCGCAGCAAAATAATGGAAGAGTTGGCAACCAGAGCAACTCAAAAAACGCAATCCGAACGGAGAGCGCAGATCGGCTCGGCCGAACGCGCCGAAAAAATCCGCACCTACAACTTTCCCCAGGACCGCATCACCGACCACCGTATAAAAAAAAGCTGGGGCCGCATAGACAAAATTTTAGACGGCGATATGGAACCAATTGTAAGAGCGTTTGAAACGGCAACATCTAAAACTTGATAAAAATGCTGTTTTCCTATACAATACTCAAAAGTTATTTCATGTAAAAGTATGTACGAAGGCCTAACAGAAAAATACCCCGGCACAGCCAAAAAAATAACAGAATACACCGAAAACCCTAAAATGGCCGAGTTTATAAAACCACGGGTAGATTGGACCGAGGTGGAAAATTCCTGCCGCGGCAACGAGGTTCTGAACGAGCTCTACGAGGAAATGCTAAACTATTTTTACCGCTACACCGAAACAGTTTGCGAATACGACGAAGTCCTTTCCCAAGACCTAAGTGACGCTGAAGTGAATGCTCGCTTTCAGGGATTGGAAGAAGAAAGGACTATAATCCACAACGCCACTATGGATAGCGTGAATATATTAGCGCGCAACATGGGACGTCTGGGTAAAGACAACAGCTGGCTGCAAAAAATTGGCGAGTCTAGAGCCGACTATGGCAAACTAGCCCTAACGACTATATTTTCCAAATTGGCAGAAGAACAAAAAACTCGTTTGGCCCAACAACAAGAAAAACAAGGAGAATAAATATATGGAAGAAAAAGATAGAATTCTGATATTAAAATATGCCCGCTTGACGGCCGAGAACAGCCGGCAGGGCACAACCAAGCCGACGGCGGAAATGCTTGAAATGGAGAAAGAACTGAAAATGACGGCGGTTGAAATACTCCAAAAAGCCGCCGAAATAACTCTAAGCTCTTTAGAATAATCTTGCCCCATACCTGCTACAGAGCATGGACAAAAAATCAGGCCGTTCCGATGCAACATCGGAACGGCCTTTTTTAAT
>CAZGLK010000056.1:0-4274 GCA_964526375.1 uncultured Candidatus Saccharibacteria bacterium
ATCTTACCAGACCAAGGTAAATTAAGGGTGTTACCGATGTATCTCATCTTGTGCAAAGATTGATTTCCGGGCCCCTTTTTGCTAAACTTGAAGCATAATTGATGACCGGGCTTGAGCCTGGGTCTTAGGGTATGCCGTTTAAGCTGGAGGCACAATTTAGACAGGAGGGGCAAAGGAGCGTCAAAGGGTTAAGACGCTCTGGTTTTGTTCCGGCGGTGCTTTACGGTCGGGATGTGCCTGCCGTGAGTATTGCGGTGAAGTATTCCGCCCTGGAGAAAGTATTAAAAGATGTGGGTGAAAACTCCTTGTTGGAGTTAGAGCTGGAGGGTGATCAAACCCGTCCGGTGATTATTCACGATGTTCAAACTGATCCCGTGCACGATCAGCCCATCCATGCTGATTTTTTGCAGGTTCGGCTGGACCAAAAAATTAAAGCCGAAGTGCCTTTGGTTTTTGTGGGTGAAGCCGCCGCTGTTAAAGAGCTAGACGGAGTTTTGGTTAAAAGTTTGCAACACATTGAGATTGAGGCCTTACCCCAGAACCTGCCTCACAATATTGAGGTGGACATTTCTAGCTTAAAAACATTTGATGACCACATCGAGGTAGCTGGTGTTAGGGTGCCGGTTGGTGTGAAGGTTTTAAGCCCGGCCGAGCAGATTGTAGCCTCAGTGGTGCCGCCGCGCAGCGAAGCCGAGCTGGAATCTCTAAAAACCGAAGTGGTGGAAGATGTTTCCAAGGTTGAGGGTGTGGTTAAGGCTGAGCCGGAAGGCGAATCCAAAGAAGAGCCTAAGAACATAAAAGAGAAAAAAGAGTCTGAAGAATAAATCTATGTTCTCAAAACACCATCAGCGGATTTTGATGGTTGTAGCGGTGTTCCTTTTGCTGGGGTCGGCTGTTTTTTTGTTGCCTCGCTCGGAGGTATGGGCTCAAAACGGCGAAACAAACGGCAAGAGCCGGGCTGAGCTGGAGGCCCAAATTGCGGCTATAGAAGCGGAGATTGCCGGTTTGGATAAAGATTTAACCGATGTTCGCGGCCGCAAAAGGACTTTGCAGAATGAGGTTAACCGCCTTAATAACGAAATTAAAAGATCAGAGCTTACCATTAAGGGCTTGAACTTGTCGGTGCGCCAAACCGAGGGTGGTATCTCAACCAAGGTTAACAGTATCGGCGAGGCCGAAACAAAAATATCAAAGCAAAAAGCGTCGCTTTCGGAATATCTGCGCACTATTTATAAACGCGACGATCTTTCTTTGATGGAAGCGTTGTTGGTTAAAAAAGATCTATCGCAGTTTTTTCAAGAACTGTCGGCTTTGGAGAATGTACAAAAAGACATCAATGTTTCGCTGGACGATCTGGCAGTGTTGAAAGAAAGACTCCAGCGCGAAAAAGACGATCTGGAAGACAAGCGCGAGGACTTGCTGTCTTTACGGGCGCTGGAGCAAGTCCAAAAGCAGAATGTGGAATCTAAAAAAGGCGAAAAAGACAAACTGCTTAAAGTTACCCAAGGGCAGGAAACCAGTTACCAAAAATTGATCCAGGCCAAGAAAAGCGATATTGCCGCCATAAGACAGCAGATTTCTTATTTGGAGCGGGCCGGCGTCAGCGCCGAGAACGCGGTTGAGTTTGCCACTTTGGCGGCCAAGCGCACCGGCATTCGCACGGCTTTTCTGCTGGGGCTTTTGGAAGTGGAGACCGGCCGGCGCTTTGAGGAAGGGGTTATTACGGCAGGCAGCCATTTGGGTACCGGCAACTGGAAGACCGATCTTTACCAGTGTTACCTTAACCTTGGCAGGCCCACCACCGCCGAAAAGCAAAAGAGCGCTTTCTTTGAAATAACTTCTAAATTGGGTTATGACCCCAATACCAGGCCTGTTTCCAGAAGGCCCAATTACGGCTGCGGCGGTGCTATGGGCCCGGCTCAATTTTTGCCCACCACATGGCTTCTTTTTGATGATAAGGTGGCTGAACTTACCGGCCATAATCCACCCGACCCGTGGAAAATTGAAGACGCTTTTACAGCGGCGGCTTTGTATTTGGCCGATGCCGGCGCCACGGCCAAAACGGCCTCGGCCGAAACCCGCGCCGCCAAGGCCTATATTTCCGGCAGTCCCAATTGCACCAAATACATCTGCAACTTCTACTCCCGCGAAGTCTTGCGCATCGCCGCGCTGATAGAACCTAACCTTTGATTTTTAATGCCTCTCTTGTATAAATGTGCACCACTCGGTGGTGCGCATTTATTATCTTTGAATTACGAAATTTTGGAGACTTAGTCTCCAAAATTTAGTTTGCGCGCGTTTGACTCCGTCCCGTCTGGCATGATATCTTTTGCCACAGCACTTTAAGAGTCCGTTTTAGTGAACAGGTTGTTGACCAAGATGTACCTTTAGAATAAGGAGGCAATACATGAGGAGGTTGTTTTCGGTAGTTATTATAGCGATGGTTGTAGCTGTACCCTATCAGTCTAGGGCGGGCCAGGCCAGTTTTTGGGTGGAGGAGCAGACGTCTTTCTCGGACGGAGAGACAATTCCCAAGATGCACACTCTGCTTTTGCAGGATTTCAACAAGAAGCATCTAGGGCTGTTTGGCTATTTCCAAGTCCAGGAGGATTATGCCCAAGCATATGTTGGACCCACGTTGAGTCCGATGCCATGGCTGCAGGTTGGAGTCGGTTGGGGGCTTGAACAGGCCGATACTCCTGTGCGCTTGGGTAGCTTTGTGTGGCTGGGTGATGCTCGCCGGTACCTCCTTGCGATTTATGAGAATGGAGGAGGCGGTTACTGGTATCATGCCGAGGCAAATACCAGCATTGCTGACTGGCTTGGTATTGGCATGGGTGCTATGGTTGAACATCTAGTTGGCATCGGCCCGCGTATGGAGTTGAATATGCCTAGACTGCCTGTGAAAATCTGGGTTGCTCCTTGTTACGATTGGTCAGCCGATAGTGTGAGCAGTCGGCTAGCGTTTCGCCTTAGTTTCTAATTGGTGATCTGTCTCTGGCGAAATACCAAAGTTAGTAGTTGTTCTTTCCGATAAACCCGCGCCACCGCGCGGGTTTTAGTTTGTTTCTGGAGAATTTTGTTTTGGAGACTAAGTCTCCAAAATCTCCAAAACTCTGTGTCGGACATTTTGCCACTTGACGCTCATTTGATCAATGTGATATCTTTGCCGCAGCACTTTAGACAGAGGTTTTGCTCTTTTTATTATCAATTAGATTAGATTGGAAGGAGGTGATATGTATGCGGCCATTCGGCTTATTTGGGCGCATTTTCCTTGGGCTCGCTGGCCTTGTTGTTTTGATGGTGGTATGGTCAAAAGCGGGTCAGCTGGTTACCGCTCCGAGCAATGCGGCTGTGATGGTTGGTGTGATTCTGTATTGTGCGCTGGTCACGGCGCTAGTTGTGGTAGCTTGTATTTTGGTCAAGTCCTACCACAAAAAACACAAATCTTGTAACAAAGACGGCGATGGTGAAACCGTTGAATTCAAGGAGGTTAAGTAATGGTCACGAGAGCAGCAAGCTGTTTGGTAGCTCTGTTCATAGCCCTGGTTTCTTTGGCCGGCTGTGCCAAGGTTGAGCCGGGCTATGTGGGTATCAAGGTGAACCAATATGGCTCCCAAAGGGGCGTTGAAGATTTTCCCATAAGAACAGGGGGAGTCTGGTACAATCCCTTCACCGAAGATGTTTACAAGTTCCCGACCTTTATTCAGAGTGTCGTTTGGACCGCCGATACCACGGAATTTTCTCCCGGCGATGAAAGCATCACTTTCAATTCCGTGGAGGGGGCCACAATCAATGCGGATATCGCGTTGAGTTATGGCTTCGTCCCGGAGAAAGTTCCACGGATTTTCGTCGAGTTTAGACAAGACGCCGAGACTCTGACCACGGTCTACATTAGATCGCAGGTGCGGGATGCTTTTAGCCGTACTGCCAGCAAGATGAAGGTCATGGATATTTTCGGCGAGAAGAAGCAAGAACTTCTCCAGGCTGTGAAGGATGACCTGAACGGCCATTTGGGACCTAAAGGTTTCTATTTCGATATGGTCTCATTCGTCGGCGCTTTGAGGGTTGACGAGAATGTGCGGGCATCTATCAGTGCTGTCATTGAAGCCACCCAGCGCGCCATTGAGGCGGAAAATAAAGTCCGTCAAGCCGAAGCCGAGGCGCAACAGAGAATTGCAACGGCAGAAGGCGAGGCCCAGTCAATTCTAAAAGTGGCCGAAGCGCAAGCCGAGGCCAATAAACTGGTTGCCGGCTCGGTAACCCCCACTCTA
>CAZGLK010000057.1:0-4159 GCA_964526375.1 uncultured Candidatus Saccharibacteria bacterium
TCTACACCTTCGCAAACACTCTTTCCCTACACGACGCTCTTCCGATCTATGTGCGGATCGCCATCGGAGTCGGTAATCGGCTCCATGGCAACCCAGTACCATGTGTTCTTGGGCTGGTCTTTGTCTACAAGCCGAAGATGTGACCCGACCTCGGCTGGGCAGAGATCACCCACCTCTTTGATTCTGGCGAAAAGTTCAGTGGTGGTCGGCGCTTCCTTAAACCCGAGATCTCTCACTTTGACCCGAGTCAATGAAACCTCGTGCGGCTTCGACGCCGTAACAAACTCGGGCTTGGACATGATGTCCTTGGCCCAGTCGGAGACATCGAAACCGTCTCCGAGCCGCATCACCAACTCGTCTTTGGAAACTCCGCCGATGGTGATGGTTTTCCAAACTTCGAATCTCCTCGGAAATAACTTCCCAAATAACTTCCCATAGAAACTCGGGTCGTCCTTAACCATTTGGAACACAGCGGAAACCTGCTGGATATCCCGGTTACCATCGCGCACGAGTTCCAGAACTCCAGTGGCGATATCCAGAAGTCGTGCCTTCTGTTCGGTTGTAGCGATCATAACTTCCCTTCCTTTCTCACCCGGTTATCGCGGATGGATTTAGGATTTGTTTGACTGAATGACTCTCATCCGCCGCTTTGGCGGACCCCGGATCATCCTGTTAAAAAGAACTCAATTTTATTCAAAAATAGGCTGTTTTTTAGCCTATTTAGAGTATATATCAAATCAAATAAGAAGTCACGCGTCCGTGGGGTGAGTTCAAAGCAGTCTCAGAAATTCATCTACCGTCAGCCCTGCCTGCTGGATTATTGATTTTAAGGTTTTTGGCGCTAAGTCCTTTCGGCGAAAAGGAACGGTAACCCTCAAGTTTTGCCTATCGGGATGACGTAACTGAATATGGCTGCCTGATTGATGTGATTCATAAAACCGAGCCATTTTAAGAGCTCGGATCACAAGCAACGAGGGTATGCGCGGCAGTTTGGGCACAAATTTATACAGATACCCTAACTTTTCCCCAGTGCAAGCTCGGCTTGGAAAAAGAAAAGTCCTTTTCTTTAAGAATAGCCTCGAGATAACAACGAATCGCGTCTTTTGCCATCTCCCGTCCCTCCTGGAGATTGTCTCCCTCCGTAACCAAACCTGGTAGTTTTGGAACAGTTATAGTATACCCGGCACCATTGGGATCAAAAATAACCTCGTATTGGTATATTCTTTCTCTGCGCTTTTTCATGCTCCTATTGTAACATCAAATTGCTAAATTGAAAATTGTGCCTAGGGCGCTGTCATTTCCCCTCCAAATGCTCCTTTCGTGGCCGTGCCATCGGCGGCATAGCTGACAATGCTTTTGCTGTCTATGAGTATTTCCAGAGCCACGGTGTTGTTCATGCGATTCCTCTCCACCGAAAGCAGTGTACTGGAGGGGCTCAAGGAATGGGTATGCACTCTGATTTTTTGAGTCTGCCCACCCACACTAAAAGTGCCGGTATAATCCCAGCTGGTTTTGTCAGCGTTAAAATAAGGCGACATCAAGACGGTGCGGGTGTCATCGGGACTGGAAAATCTAAAGACAATTTGGGAGGATGATTGGATACTCCAGCCCAAGTCAAAGTGCAAATGCCGGCTGTCGGTTAAACTTTTTGCAACCGCGACGGAGGCGGACAAAGTCACTACGCCCGATCTGGCAATGTAAATGGTCTTTTGTTGCGAGGGCTCATCGCCGGCCGCCACAACAACACTGCCCGGCGTGGTAGTTCCGGTTAGCCCATCAAACAAAACCTCACTGCCGCCGTTTTCTAAGCTTATTGTTTGAATTTTGACGCCCGCGGGCAAATTAACAATCCTGTTGGCCGCCTCTCCGGCGGCAAAGATCGGCCCCTTAAAAAGCGTCACACTGTTAGTATCTACTTTCACACCCCAGCCGGCATCATCTTGACGCGCCAGCGCTTGCAAACGAGCTTGCTCCAAAGTCGCCCTAACCGAATCAGCTGCGGCCGCGAGACCACTGCCAGCACGAAGATTGCCCCAAGACACCACAGCGCCGCCCACCAAGAGAGCGCTAATGGCCATAACAACCAAAAGTTCAACTAAAGTAAAACCGCGCACAAATATAAAATCCGAAGCACGAAAATAACATCGTTAAACGTTAATCGGCAACGAAACCCGTATCGTTGAGAGTAAGACGTCTGACGTAACCGCTAGACCAAACGGGCATCGTAACCCTTCAACGTTAAACGCGGTAGATTCTGTTTAGGATTTAGATATTGGAATTTAGAATTTGCTATTGTATGCTTTCCGTTATTGAATATATCGGCTGAATAATGGACAAAGCAAAAATGCCCACGGCAATGCCGACGACGACCATAATAATCGGCTCCACCACCGAGGACATGTTTTTGGTGGCCGAAGAAACCTCGGCTTCAAAAAACCGGGCCAGCTCCCCCAAGATGGAAGTTAAGGAGCCTGTTTCCTCGCCCACGGCCATCATTTCGGTAACCACTGGCGGAAAAAGATCGGCGTGTTGCCCCAATAAGCCCGAAAGCGGCTGGCCTTTTTCCACCTCAGCCACCGTGCTAACCAAAGCCCGCTTGTAAAAAACATTGGTTAGGCTGTCGGCGGTTATTTTTATGGCCTCGGTTAAGGGCACGCCGCTTGAAAGCAGTGAGCCCAGGGTGCGGGACAGGCGGGCCGAGTTTAATTTTTTGGTAAGCTCCGAAAAAATCGGCAGTTTAAGGAAAATGTAATTGACGCTGACGCGGCCCAGCTCGGTTCGGCGGGTAAAAAAATACATAGCATAAACCACGGCGGCCAAAATGCCGAAAGCCGCGTACCACCACCGGCTGACCCAATTCACAAAACCAAAAACAATGCGAGTACTTAGGGGCAACTCCACATTAAGTTCTACAAATGTGGAAGCCAACTGCGGCAGAACAAAAAGCACCATAATGGCCGCTACTCCAGCCAAAGCCACCAAAACTATTATGGGGTAGGTCATGGCGCCTTTTATTTTTTTCTTTAAAGCATACTCGCGCTTAAGCTGCAGCGCCGCCATTTTTAAGGTGCCCTCCAGCTTACCCGAGGCCTCGCCCACTTTAACCATGCTCCTAAATATCGGGGAGAAGATCCGGCCGCTCTGGGCCATGACATCATAAAAAGATTTGCCTTGAGCTACCCCTTGGCTCATCTCTTTTAGTACGCTGGCAAAGTATTTGTTCTTGGTCTGGCGAGTTAGGGTGTCCAAAGCTTTATTTAACGAAAAACCGGCCCGGATCATCAGCGAAAGGTGGCGGGCGAAAGTCATTTTTTCGGCCAAACTGACCCGCTTTAACAAAAAAGCCAGAACCGTATCGGCTCGGCCAAACCAATTTTTCAAAAGTTCAACTCTGCCCCCAACGGCCGGCTTATTTTTCTCTTTGACCCAGACCAAAAAATAGCCCTCTTCTCTTAAGTCGCGCCCCAAAGCAACTCTGTCGGCCGCCGGCCTTAAGCCGCCGATTCTCTGCCCGTCTTTGTTTACGGCTTTGAATTCAAATTCCATGATAAATCATCGAAAAACGAATCCCTACGAATTTGCGAATAAACGAATTAAGAAAAATTAACAATTCGCTTAAAGGTTACACCAGAATTACCAAAATTTATTAGTATAGCTAACCTAAAATTATTTGTCTTCAAATATTCAAGCACCTGATCAATGTGAGATTTGGAGAACCTATCTCCTTTTTTAATTTCCACCACAACTTTATCATCAACAACAAAATCTAAAACTTTCCTGCCAATAACCTTACCATTATATTTTAGGGGGAAGCTCACCTGTTCCGCAAAAGGCAACTTCCTTCGAGTGAGCGCTTCGGCCAAAGCTCGTTGATAATACTTCTCGTGATGACCACTCCCTATCTCATTGTACACATCGAAAGCACTGCCTATAATCTGATAACTTAATTCAGGATACAACAAGTCCGGCTTTCTAATAATCTTGCTGCCCATATGATTGATCGCTTATTCGTTTATTCGCAATATATTCGTTATTCGTTGATGATTATTCTCTAGACACCCTCAATACCTCTTCCTGCCCTTCATTAGTTTTGCCCAATTTAATCTTATCAAACTTTCGCCAAAATTAAAGGGGCTCCGAAAAAATACGAAGCCCCAAG
>CAZGLK010000058.1:0-3979 GCA_964526375.1 uncultured Candidatus Saccharibacteria bacterium
GGGGGCGTTGAGCAGCGCAGCTTTTGACGCAGAAGTGCGCCAAACGGGTAAGTCCTAGGTTGATAGTTTGAGTTGGGTGTGGTAGGTTATGTTTAGATGGGATTGTTCTTTTTAGAAACCTTTTAAGGAGGTGATCTTAAATGAGGAGTTACCGTTGGGCAATGGTAATAATTTTGGCGACACTGGGGGTAGCGATCTTGCTCTTTGAGGTTTCTGTCGATACCTCACCAGTTAGGACAGAGGAATCTAAAAAACGGTACTACTACGATGATGGCCTCGGGCTCGTGGTGGTGGGGTCTAAAACTCAGGGTGGTGGTCAAGAGCGTGTCTACAAAGGTCTTCAGCAATGGCGCGAGGATTATCCTGGACGCTGGAATCGCCAGCTTTGGATGACCACAAGTTCTTACTGGGACGGTGCGATCATCGTCTACGCCGTTGATGATTCTGTTCTGGTGTCGGAAAGAGGAATCAAGTGAAAGTTCTTTTTTTGAGCGGCTCCCTTTTCCCGGTTTCTAAAACCGCCCCGATGCAACATCGCCGGCGGTTTTTGTATGGCGAGCGAGATTTTAGGTTGTTGATAGAGCCGCTTGCATGATTTCTGTGGCGCGCTATAATCCTATGAACTAGCGAATAGGGTTTAGGAAATAGGGTTTAGAAGTTAGAAAATAGAAAATAGAATTTGTCTAATCCTCTTCTATTTTCTAGATTCTATTTTCTGTTTTATTGTGCCCCAAATTGTAAAACCAGATGTAGAAACTTTTGCCCGCATTAAGGTGGTGGGCGTGGGTGGCTCGGGCGGCGCGGCCATTCACCGCATGATGACCAGCCGCATTCAAGGGGTGGACTTTGTGGCGGTTAACACCGATGCCCAGGCCCTGCATCATTGCCAAGCCCCGCGCAAAATTCATATTGGCAAAAGCACCACCCGCGGTTTGGGCGCGGGCATGAACCCCGACATCGGCCGCCAATCGGCCGAAGAGAGCCGCGAAGAAATTTCCGAAGCCCTGCGCGGCTCCGATATGGTTTTTATTACCTGCGGCATGGGCGGGGGCACGGGCACGGGCGCTTCCGCCATTGTGGCCGAGGCGGCCCGCGATTCAGGCGCCTTGACCGTGGCGGTTATAACCCGGCCTTTTTCTTTTGAGGGTTTGCAGCGCGGCCGCATTGCTGAAGCCGGCATAGAAGATCTTAAAGAAAGAGTGGATACCTTAATTACCATTCCCAATGACCGCCTCTTAACCATTATTGACCGCAAAACCTCTTTAATTAACGCTTTTGAGATTGTGGATGATGTTTTGCGCCAGGCCGTTCAGGGCATTTCCGATTTAATTACCATGCCCGGCATTGTTAATGTGGACTTTGCCGATGTTAAAGCCATTATGAAAGACGCCGGCTCGGCCTTAATGGGCATTGGCCGGGCTACCGGCGAGGACCGGGCCCAGGAAGCCGCCCGGGCGGCCATAAACTCGCCGCTCTTGGAAGTTTCCATCAACGGCGCCAAAGGGGTTTTATTTAACATTTCCGGCGGAGCCGATTTGAGCATGAGCGAGGTTAACGAAGCCGCCCAGATTATTACCGAATCCATTGACCGCGACGCCAAAGTCATTTTCGGCGCGGTCCAGGACGACAAATTAAAGAAGGGCGAGATAAAAATAACCGTGGTGGCCACCGGTTTTAACAGCACCACCCCCGAGACCACCTCTTTGTTTCAGGAAATGGCTCGCCTGCCCAGAATCAAGGAGCCTATTTTTGTTAAAGAAGAAAGCGAGTTAAGAGATGATGTGGCCGTTAGAACCAGACCCAAAGTCTTTGAAGCCCAGATAAGTTCGGTTAACGACGACGAAGCCGACGACGAATTTTCGGTGCCGGCGTTTATTCGGAGGAAGATGAAGTGAAATAAACGCGATTCGAACAACCCCTGCCTGCCGGTAGGCAGGGCAGGCAGGGGCGGGGTGTTCTGCGGATAAAAATAAAAACCCCGGCAGTGTCTCGTCTGCCGGGGGTGGTGTCAAATCTCGGATATTTGACGTTCATATTTACCCAATGCGCCAGAAAACCGCCCGCTCCCGTTTAATTTCTTCTTCAAGTTCTGGGAAGAGCTCCAGCAATTGGGATCTTATACTATATGTGGTGTCGGCCACATCTTTCAAGTACCCCTTTGGTTCTCCGATCGGGGTCCCTTCGCCAGTAAATTCCTGACAAAGCCAAATTCTTTTGTTCAGCAACTCCCAAAATCGCTTCAGGCGATTTAGATCTTTGGTTTCCATTTCTCCTCTCCTTTTTGGATGAAAAGAGCTTTCGTGTGTTGTTGATAAATCGGTGCTGTGATTTAATGACTTAAGTTAAGCAAGTCTTTGGTTTCTTGTCAACCCCGCCCCGGCGCGCCAGGGCGGGACCAAATGCCACCAATAAATACCTGCCTGCGGCAGGCCTGCCTACCGCAGGCAGGTAGGCGAATGTATCCCGTAAAGGGACGTTGTCCCAACGGGACTTTACGTCTGAATGACCCGAACTAATCAAAAGACGTTTGAATAAAGCTTTCATGATCCAATCTCTCTTTTCTCCTCTTAATTTGCTTTTGCTGGGGGGTTCTTGTTTTTGTAATCGTTATCGGTGTGATTGGACTTGCGAAGCGATAATTGCCAAACCCGTGTTGGAATCTTTTGAGATTGGCGGGTTTTCCTGTTTTTTCTTTCGGGATTAAAATTAGCCCCGATGTCCATCGGGGTGTAACTAGGAAGTTGAGATGAGACGCGAAGTAGAGCGTCTTTTTTTAATCCCCACTACTTAGTGTTTTTTAGGCTAACCCACAACTACAAATTTATGTGATCACATAAAAATGTAGTTCTCGGCTGGTCAAGGAGAATAAAAGGAGAATAAGAGGAATAAAAGACCGGCGGTGCGTTGCTTGTTACCCTGCGGAGGTTTTTACCACCGTCGTTTCTTATACGCGCGGCTTCTATGTTCAATATACTCAATACTTATTAGACATCTTTGCCAATCTATCCTGTACTTTATCCGCCAATCGCCTATTCTAAGCTTGTAAAAATCTTTGAATTCTCCGGTGAGCGGCAAGGGAAAAATTTCTTCAAAATGTTCCAGGAACCAGTCAAGCTTATCAATGACCCGCCGCCGCAAAGATCGGTCGAGTTTGGCTAAGTCCTTTTCTGCATCAGTGGAAAATTCAAGTGCCCACCTTGCCATGAGTTAATTTTTAATAATACTTCTTCTTGATTTCGGAAAAAGGAGTGCCCTTCCCTTGCCCGGACTTTACGGCTTTTCGCAGACGCTTCTTAGCTTTCTCAGAAAGCTCCAAGCCAAAATCAGGGTCACGCAACACTTCGTAAATTGCCTGCATGATGAGCGGTTTTACCTTAATATCAAGATCCTTTTTGGTGATAGTTGCAGAATTCATAATTGTTTATATGTTATCCAACCGAAAGACCAAAGTCAATATTGCCTTCTGGGTGGTATTATACAGAAACTTGACTTACAGGATGGCCGCTGTATAATGGCAATAACCTTGAAAAATAAGGTAATTATCAAGAGTAGGCGAGGGAACGGCCCTATGACCCTACAGCAACCCCGCTCCGATCTTTTGTCGGGGGCGTGTGCGGGTGCTAATTCCGTCCATCGCCATTTAGCGGCCTGGAAAGATGATGTTTTTATTGATGTAGACACTTCTTTTCAGGAAGTGTTTTTTAGTTCTTTATAATTCTTTAAGTTTAAGAGAGGAGTGGTCAAAATGGTAAGGCGTGTTAAGGTTTCAGTCCCGGATTCGTTCATTGCATCTATCAACGAGCTTGTTGTACAGGCTCGCAAGGAGGATGAGGAAGTTAAAAAGCAGGCCGACCAGAGAAAGAAGGAAGCGGAGGAACGAAGAATAAGAGAGGAGAAGAGGATTAAAAAAGGTCTCAAGTATGCAGAGTATATCTTTAGCTGGTCAGAAGCGTTCAGGGAGAGTGAAACAGGTCAGTTG
>CAZGLK010000059.1:0-3889 GCA_964526375.1 uncultured Candidatus Saccharibacteria bacterium
TTCATAAAAATTTTCCGCGTCAGTCTGCATAAAGTCCGCGTTGATCCGCGCCTTTAAACTTTCAAATACCTCCTCATGGCAATGATGCTGGAAATAACGCCCAAGAAAATGCCGACGGCGCTTTGCAGCAGGAACAACTGCCAAAAGTTTTCCTTAAAATAGGCGGCGATGTTGATGCCGGTAAGAAAGCCCTGGACCTTGGGCGAAATAAAAATAACCACAGGAAAAAACAAAATCATGGTCAGCGCCGAAGCCGCCAAACCATGCACAATACCCTCCACAATAAACGGCCCGCGAATGTACCAGCTGGAAGCGCCCACCAAGCGCATCACCCCAATCTCTTCGCGCATGGAATAAATGGTTAAGCGAATAGTGTTAAAAGTAACCAGCACCGCCACTAAAACTAAAACTAAAACTGCCGCCAGTCCGCTCCGGCGCACCACATTAATAATATGCGACAGCCGCTCTATCACCTTTTGGTTTTGGCGGTAGTTAACCGTGTCTATTAAGCTTGAAAACCGCGGGCTTTCCAAAAACGCGGCAATAGAACCGTAGTCATCAATCAGCTTGGCTTTAACATTGAGCGAAGCCTCCAAAGGGTTTTCGCCCAGCTCCTCCAGCGATTTTACAATCAAAGGGTTGTTTTGGTGCTCCGCTTCAAACCGCTCCAAGGCCTCCTGGCGCGAAACATATTCCACGGTTTTAACGTCATCCAGACTTTCCAGTTCCTGCTTAACCTTGATTATCTCGCTTTCGCCGGTTTCCAAATTAAAGTAAACCGAAATATCAACCTTCTCCTCCAGGGTTTTTAGCAAATTGCTGGCCACCACCAATGTAAAAATCAAACTGGTTATTAAACCCAGCGCCAGCATCATAACACTTATGGTGGCCGACGAAACCCAGCGGTTGCGCCAAAACGACAAAACTCCCGCCCTAATCACCCGCCGCAAAGTTGTTAAAATTCTCTCCCTCATTAAGGTTTAGAAATTAGATATTAGAAATTAGAAATTTTTATATGAGGTACTTTCCTTTCTCCTCATCTTTTATAATCCTGCCCTTGTCCATTAACACCACCCGCCTTTTTAAGGAATTAACAATGGCGTTGTCGTGAGTGGCTAAAATTACCGTGGTGCCCAACTCGTTTAATTTTATCAAAAGATCAACAACCTCCCAGGTATTAACCGGGTCCAAATTGCCGGTGGGCTCGTCGGCCACCAAAATATCGGGGCGGTGCACCAAGGCCCGGCCAATAGCCACCCTTTGTTTTTCGCCGCCCGAAAGCTGGTAAGGAAAACATTCGGCCTTGTCCTCCAAACCCACCAGGCTTAACACCTGGGGAACATCTTCGGCTATTTCCAAATCATCGCGGCCCGAGGCCTCCCTGGCAAAGGCAATGTTTTCGTAGGTGGTTTTGGCGGGCAGCAATTTATAGTCCTGAAAAACAATGCCTATTTTGCGGCGCAAATAGGGCAGTTCGCTGTTACTTAAAGAGTTTATGGAAACATCACCCACAATAATTTCACCCATGGTGGGCAGTTCCTCACCGATCAAAAGGCGCAGCAGAGTGGACTTGCCCGCCCCCGAAGAGCCCACGATGGAAACAAACTCCTTGGGTTTAATAATCAAGTTGATGTTTTCCAAAGCCGCCATGTGGGGCGGGTATAATTTGGTTACGTTTTTGAAGTGAATCATTGCTTAGCTTCCTAGCTTACTAGGCTGTTAGCTTATTAGAAGATTTCTCTAGATCAGATCCTAATATCCTAATTTCCTAGTAAGCTAGTCCCTGACTTCAGCTCCGCTTCTATAAACCCCTCCAAATCCCCCTCCAGCACTTCATCCACTTGCGTCGTCTCATACCCGGTGCGGTGGTCTTTAACCAGTTTATACGGCTGTAGCACATAGGAACGGATTTGATGGCCCCATTCTATACTCACACGCTCACCCTTAAGCTCTTCTATTTTTTCTTTGTGTTCTTGCTCCAACCTCTGCTGCAATTTAGCGCACAATAACTGCATGGCCTTGTCGCGGTTTGAGCTTTGAGATCTTTCTGATTGAGCCGTGGCCACCACACCCGTGGGAATGTGAGTAAGGCGCACGGCTGATTCGGTTTTATTAACATACTGCCCGCCGGGGCCGCCGGCTTTGTAGGTATCCGTTTTGATATCCTGCGGCCTTACCTCAATGTCTGATATGTCTTCCAGCTCCGGCATCACATCCACCAAAGCAAACGAGGTGTGGCGCAAATTCTGCGCTGAAAAGGGTGAAATCCGCACCAGCCGGTGTACTCCGCTCTCGTGTTTTAAATAACCATAGGCCTGTTTGCCCCGTACCTCCATTATAGCATTTTTTAGGCCGGCTTCCTGCCCCCCGCTCACCGCCAGAACACGGGCTTTGAAACCGGCTTTGTCGGCATACTTTAAATACATTCGTAAGAGCATTTCCACCCAATCCTGCGAATCAGTGCCGCCGGCGCCGGCGTAAACACTTAAAACCGCATTATTGCGGTCGTATTTGCCGGTAAAGTAAGTTAATTTTTCTTCCAGTTCAACAGCCGCGCCTAGTTTGTTAAGCGACCGCTCCAATTCCTTAGACAAGGGTTCATCCGCGCCCGACCCTGTTAACAACCCAGCCAATTCTTCCAGATGTTTTAGATCCGATTGATAATCTTCCCATTTTTTAACAACCTCTTTAAGCTCGCCCAGTTCCCGGGTTACGGTTTGGGCCTTTTGATGATTTAGCCAAAAACCCTCCGCCGACATCTCCGCCTCCAGCTCTTTGATTTTTACTGCCTTGGCAGGCAAGTCAAAGACGGTCCGCCAGTCGGCGGATTTGATTGGTAAGATCTTCCAGTTTTTGTTTTAGGTCCGGGGGCATAACTAAGCTACTTCACGAATTTAAAAGTAGAGAGAATTTTTTCTAAAACAGAAACTGATAAATCCTCGTTTGGGCCAGTAGGTTCCAAATCTATCCAATAATAATGATCGTCTGTTTTAGCAACTACAGTTATAATTTTCTGCAGACCTAAGTGCCCTGTTGTTTTTTTTGCCACAAGACCATCCAAAGTGAAATCCTCCGTGGTTCCACCCGGTGGGCCAAATTGGCGAACTAATTCATCCAAACTCCGGCTGCGAGCGGAAACGGGAGTCGTCTGATCGTAAAGTGGCCTATAGCTAACATTAAATCCTCCGTACGCAATAGCAGACGACAGTTGATCTATATTCTGATTGTAATGAATCTCTATCAACCTGGAGCTCTCCTCCGTCACTTGCCAATTAGGGGGGTACTTCACCTCGAAACCTAATTGAGAGTTTTTGTAAGTCTTCCACCCCCTCGTCTCATTATCGGCAGTTTTTAGACCAGGCCAAGAGATTTTGCCCACTTTAACCAAATACCCCACCACACCCAGCAGGGTTATGAGGATTAAGATAAGGATTTTATTGGTTGTTGTTTTTTGGGTCATGGACCATTACTTTTTTTTACAACTCCATGCAGTGTATCTCAATTCCCCAACTTAGCAAGAACTTTTTGTATTGTTTTCGCTTCTCTGGTTGCCTCTTTGATAAAGCCGGTTCTGTGCTTTTTTTCTTCAAAAACCAAGATGAAATTCTCAAATATACCTTCTCTACCCAGCACGCGAGGGGCAAACTCATGATCCAGAAACACAATGGGTATCTCCAGCGCTTCCTTTCCCAATCGAATTGAAATTATGTGTTGCCAACCTCTGATGTTCTCGCCGCTAACACCGGAAATTGTGACAGGGACACCGCCTTCGGCTACGATGCCTAAGAATAAGGCATCACTCTTGGGCAAAGCAGAAACAGCAGCTCCTGAATCAATAATCAAAATAAGAGAAAGCGAATATAAAAAATGGTATAACAAATTTAACGGT